>DATFZR010000322.1:0-5378 GCA_035314265.1 Candidatus Acidiferrales bacterium | reverse complement strand
TGCGATGCCGTAAGCGGCAACGTAGTCGCAAACTGCGGATTCGAGACGGGCGATCTTACGGGCTGGACTACGGGAGGCCCCGGGCTCGCTCTTGGCTTGGTGGGCGTGGACGGACCGCCCTCTGTTCCATTCGATACCAATTCCGGGAATTTCGGGGCTTTTCTCGCGGGATTTAACGCCCCGCTCACCCTTAGCCAGACCTTGAATGTTGAGACGGGCGACATCCTTACGCTCACTTTCTGGGTTGGCCAAAATACCGACGGAGCTGCTGCCTGCGACTCGACATGTTCGTTCGCGGTCAGCCTGGGCGGGCAGACATTGCTTATGTCCCCGACGACGACGATCCCCGGCACATTTACGGAGTTCACGTACAGCATCATTGCGCCGTCGAACTCCGTGGTCCTGCAGTTCTCTGCGGAGAACGACCCGGACGTCTACTCGCTGGACGACATCTCGGTGGTTACGCCCGAACCGCAGCCTCTGATCCTGCTGGCGCCCGCACTGGCCGGCTTGGTCCTGCTGCGGCGTCGCGGGTAAGCAAGGCCGCTAACGAGCTTCCCGTTCTTCCGTTCGACAAAGAGACCGGCGCCTTGCGCCGGTCTCTTTTTTTGTTGCGGGCCGGACATCGGCGGCCAACGGAAAGGGGCCGCCGGTTTTTTGGGGCTCCGCTGGGCAACCACTTTTTCCCACACTCTTTCTTTCCACACTCTGCGGGGGGACTCGCGTTGCGGATCAGCGCGCGCCTTGCATCCATCGCTTTTTGCTCGCTGGGCGGAGTCAGAAATCGTTTTTTATGCGCTCACGGTATCGCGAACGCTGCGGTTGGGTTTCTCGGCGGTGCGCAGTTAACTGATTGGATACAAGAGAAAGCCTTTCTTCGGCACCCGACCGTCTAGGGTTGGCGGCAGCGGGTGGCCGGGCACACTACAGGTAGTGTTCTCGCCAATTGCGCAGCACAAGAGCGCGAGATTTCCACAGACAGCAAAATTTCATCGGATTGTTCTTGACTCTATTTGCCACGGGCCTAGAATGCGGGCAGAAAGTGGTTAGAAGTGGTCAGTAGTAGAGGGTGGTGGCGGGGACGGGGCGTCCCAGCTTCACTTTCGAAGGCTGGGATCACCAACTTGCTGCGTGGAAACCATCAGGCCACTGTGGACTTGAAGGGCCGGCTGAAGATTCCGTCGGTCTTTCTGGAGGATCTGGCCGTTTATGGCGACACGTTCTACGTCACCAGTGAAAACGGAGACCGGGCCTACGTCTACCCGATGCAGGAATGGATGAAGATCGAAGAAAAGCTGGCCAAGCTGCCGTCGCACAACCAGGCCAAACAAAAGTTTCTGACGCGCACGAGCTATTACGGGGCGGTGGTGAAACTGGATGGGCAAGGGCGGCTTCTGGTTCCTGCGGTGCTGCGGGAGCAGGCGGAGATGAAAGGCGAAGTGGACGTGATGGGCAAGCTGACGTCCCTGGAAGTCTGGAATCACACGCGGTTCGCCGAGCACATGAAGGGGAATCCGATCACCGACGACGATTGGAAGGTTCTGAATGATCTGGGCATCTAGTGGCGGGGGAAGGGCACATACCGGTACTGCTCGGGCCAGTTCTCGAGTGGCTGGACGTGCGGCCGGAAGGCACTTACGTGGACGCCACAGTGGGTTTGGGCGGGCACGCCGTAGAAATCGCACGACGTCTCGGCTCCGGACGCCTGATCGGGATTGACCGTGACGAAGCGGCACTGGCAATAGCGCGGGAGCGGCTGGCGGGCTTGGGGAAGCGGGTGGAACTGGTGCACGGAGACCTGTCGAGTATCGGGGAAATCGCGCGGCGGCTGAACATCGAGGCCGACGGGGTGCTGGCGGACTTGGGCGTCTCGAGCATGCAACTGGACACGCCCGAGCGCGGGTTCTCCTTCCGCGGCGCGGGCCCGCTGGACATGCGCATGGACCGCAGCCCTTCTTCCGGGCAGGCGGCAGACGAGATTGTGAATCGCTGGCCGGAGGAAGATCTGGCCAACCTGATCTATCGCTACGGCGAAGAGCGCGATTCCAGAAGGATCGCCAGGGCAATTGTGCGGAGCCGCCCGATACGCGACACCGTGCACCTGGCAACGGTTGTGGCAGGGGCCCTTAAAAGGGGAAGGCAGAAGCTGCATCCCGCGACAAAAACATTTCTGGCGCTGCGGATAGCGGTGAATAGAGAGTTGGAGGAACTCGAGCAGTTTCTAGACCAAGCCCCTGCCACTTTGACTCCGAAAGGACGCTGCATCGTATTGAGCTACCACTCGCTGGAGGACCGCGCGGTGAAGCAGGCGTTCCGCCGGTACGACAAAGAAGGGGTGCTGCGCGTCCTTACCAAGAAGGTGATCGTCCCCTCCGAGGAGGAGCGCGAAGCCAACCCGCGCGCCCGGAGCGCGAAGATGCGGGTCGCGGAGCGGCTCGCGGCAGGCGGAGCAGCATGAGCATGATGGAATTCATCACCGTGAAGCGCATCGACAACTCGCGGCTGGTCCGCGCGGTTTCGCGGGGCCACTGGCGGGACTTCTGCCGGTTTGCGGGACTGGGCGCGGCCCTGGCGGGCCTGCTGCTGGTCTACGCCGGGCAGCACTTCCGCTGCCTGCGCGTGCAATACCAACTCGAGGAATTGAAGGCGCGCCGCGCGGAAGCCCTGGAGATGAACTCGCAGCTCAAGCTCCAGGATGCGGCACTGCGCGCGCCGGGCCGCATTGACGCGCTGGCTCGCAACCAGCTTGGCCTGACCGTGCCGGTACCCGGCCAGGTGGCGCCGGTGGCCGGACCGCCGGAAGGAATTCTCGCTCGACTCGGCGGGTCTGCGGGCTCAGCGCCCGCGACGCCCGCGCCGTAACGGCATCCTGTTTGGTGTGGACAGGGACCAGGGCAGCAGCCGGGGGATAGGGGACGCCGGCCCGCTTCGGCGGGCCGGCGTTTTTCTCCCTGGACGCGGCCGGTGCCTTTCGACGCTTGCGGACAACGTGGCGGCAGGTGGTCAGCGTGAGGAAGCAGGTCGAGCGAACGGTATGGATGGGCGCCGCCCGCACACGCGCACTCTCTCTCTGGCACTCCTCACACTCTTGGGGCTCGGGGTTGTTCTGGGGCGCCTGATCGAACTCCAAATCCTCCAGTACCGCGACTATCTGGCTCGCGCGCACCGGCAGCAACAGCGCATCGTGGAAGTGAGTCCCCGCCGCGGCGTGGTGTACGACCGCAACCTTCATGAACTGGCCATGAGCATTCCGGAGGACTCGTGTTTTGCCGTTCCCACGGAGATCGTGAATCCCTCGCTGGTGGCGCACCTGCTGGGGGGAATCCTGGGGATGGAGCAGGACGAAATCGAGACGCGGCTTAGCGGCTCGAAATCGTTCGTATGGATCGCCAGGAAACTTTCCGCGGACAAAGTGGAGCGCATCCAGGCGCTGAACCTGCGCGGGATCTACTTCCAGAAGGAAAGCCAGCGGTTCTACCCGAAAGGCGCGCTGGCGGCGCACACGCTCGGGTACGTGGATATTGACGGCCGCGGGCTGGGCGGCCTGGAATACCAGTACGACGAGCGGCTGCGCGGAAAGCCGGTGCAGATGCTGGTTCTGGCCGATGCACGCAGGCGCTGGTACGAGCGCCACGGGCCGGACGCCAGCGCTGCCGCCAGCGTGGTGCTGACGCTCGACGAAAACGTTCAGTACATCGCGGAAAAGGCGCTCGCCGCGGCCATCGCCACGACGCATGCAAAAGCGGGAGCCGTGCTGGTGCAGGACCCGAACTCCGGAGAGCTGCTGGCGCTGGCCAACTGGCCGTCGTTTGACCCCAACGCAGCCGGCGCAGCGCAGCCCGAGGCGCGCATGAACCGCGCGGTCAGCGCGCTCTACGAGCCCGGGTCAACCTTCAAGATCGTTACGGTAGCCGCCGCGCTCAACGAGGGCCTCACAAACCCGGATGAAGTGGTGGACTGCCAGATGGGCTCGATCGTGATCGCCAATCACTTGATTCACGACCACAAACCGTTCGGGCTGCTCACGGTCACGCAGATCCTGTCAAAGTCCAGCGACGTGGGCGCCATCAAGCTGGGACTGCGGCTGGGCGCACCGAAGTTCTACGACTATATCCGGGCGTTCGGGTTCGGCACATCTACCGGGATCGAGCTGCCCGGAGAGACGCGCGGCCTGCTGCGGCGGCTGGAAAACTGGTCGGCCATCTCGATCGGGGGCGTCTCCATGGGTCAGGAGGTGGGCGTCACGCCGATCCAGCTCGTGTCCGCTTTCTCCGCCATTGCCAACGGGGGAATGGTGCACCCGGCCCGCATCGTGCGGGAGGTGCGCCCGTGCGGCGCGGGCACGGCTGCCTGTGGCGCGCCAGCGCCAGCCACCGATGATTCTGCAGCCGCGCCGTCGGCGGCGCCATCAACGGTCCCGCCCGCAGATTCCTCGCACCGCGCCATTCGCCAGGAAACATCGGCCACCCTGCGCCGCATGCTGGAGCAAGTGGTGCTCGCTGGCGGCACGGGAACGCTTGCCCACCTGGATGGCTACACGGCCGCGGGCAAGACCGGCACGGCCCAAAAGATCGATCCCGCCACGGGGCGCTATTCGGCGCGGGACTACATCGCATCGTTTGTTGGGTTTGCGCCGGTCAATTCGCCGGCCGTGACGGTGCTGGTGGTTCTGGACTCGCCCGAGGGAGGGCATATGGGCGGCACAGTGGCCGCTCCGGTGTTCCGTGAAGTGACGCAGCAGACGCTGAGCTACCTGCGCGTTCCTCCTGACCTTCCGGTGAATGCCCCAGCGCAGAAGATTCCGGCGCAGCGCTCCGGCACGATCGCGGCGGACGATACGAGCGACTTCAACCCGATCCAACTGCTCGATCCCAACGCACAGCGGATTGACGAACCGGCGCCGGCCCTGCCGCCGGCCCTGCCGCCGGCGAAGGAGACGCCGCAGCAGACGAACCAGACGGCTCCCGCGGGACGAGTTTCCCGGGCTAGTTCCGTCACTCCGGCGCCTGCGGCGAATCCGCGCGGCTCCGTTACGGTCACGCGAACCGCGCGTGCCGCCACGCCGCCCGGGCCTGGCGATCTTCCGCCGGTGGAATCCACGGTGGTGCTGGACGAATCGAACGGGGTGCCGGTGCCGAGCTTCGAGGGGAAGACGGTTCGCTCCTTCGTCGAGGAGTGCATGCGGCTGGGGCTGAGCCCGTCTCCGGTGGGCGCGGGCATCGCCGTCGAGCAAATTCCTGCCGCCGGGACGCGTGTGCGCGCCGGAAGCAGAATTGTGGTGCGATTTGCAGCCAATGCGGCGGTACATGCCATCTCACAAAATAATCATTAACGGTTGAAGGGGCGGAGGGAGCCGGCGATTGAACGCAGCGGAGACA
>DATFZR010000321.1:0-2613 GCA_035314265.1 Candidatus Acidiferrales bacterium | reverse complement strand
CTTCCTCTTCCTTGGCCCTTCCCTTGCCGGCGGCCCGACGTTCTTCGGCCTTGATCTGCTCCCAATTCTTCAGCACTTCGGCGGCATCGTGCGCGCGCGTTTCTCCGAAGACGTGCGGGTGGCGGCGCACCATCTTGACGTAAATACTTTCGATTACGTCGCCCAGGTCAAACGTGCCTGCCAAGCGGCCGAGTTCCGCGTGGAAGAGCACTTGGAGGAGCAGGTCGCCCAGCTCCTCGGCAATCTTTGCGGGGTCTTTCGAGTCGAGGGCATCCAGCACCTCATAGGTCTCTTCGATTAGGTAAGTGCGCAGCGTTTCGTGGGTCTGCTGCCGGTCCCAAGGACACCCATCCGGAGCGAGGAGCTTCTGCTGCAGGGCGACCAGATCTTCAAATCGGCGTGACACGGTTTTGGTTTCGCTAAAAGGCTTGAATCAGCCAATCTAGGGCACCGTGGCGGGAAGTACAAGAGACAAACCGGATGGTAGAGGGTGCGGCAGATCGGGCCGATTCTGATGGATGACGGCCAATGCATGGATACAGGGCGGGCGGCCCGGTGCGAACCGCAAGAGAATCCTTCGCTCCGGGACTCGCTCAGGATCAATATCCTGGCCGGCCCTGGCCGGATGTTGACCTAACCGCGGAGGGCTAACCTCGGTCTAATGACTCGGATGGCTGATACGGATGCGGCGCAGGTGGCCCTGGTACTGGGCGGCGACTCGGACGCTTTTCGCGTTCTGGTGGACCGCCACGGGCGGCGCCTGTTCCGGCTGGCTTACCGCATGACGGGCAACGAACACGACGCGGAGGAGATTGTGCAGGACGCCTTTCTAAGAGCTTACCGGAGGCTGGACCGCTTTGAATCGAGGTCCAACTTCGGCACCTGGCTCTACCGCATCTGCGCGAACTGCGCGCTCGACCGCATGCGGAAGCAGAAGTCGGAAGACAGCCGGCGCGACCAGCCGGCCGGCCGCGACACCGAAGATGGCGCGCCGGACGCGCTCGATCTGGCCACCAGCACCGACCCTGGGCCGGATCGCCTGGCCATGAGCGGCGAATTGGGTGCAGGTGTGCGCGCCGCGATGGAATCGCTGAGCGCCACCGAGCGCGCGGCATTCGTGCTGCGGCATGTGGACGGCTTTTCGATCGAGGAAATTGCCCGGACGCTGGCACTGAACATCGGCGCGACAAAGAACACGGTGTTCCGGGCCGTGCAGAAACTGAGGAAGCAATTGGAACCCATGGTGAGTGCAACCCAATGAATCATCCAGACGAACAGCGGCTGACGGAATATGCAGGCGGCGAAACGGCAGAGCCTGCCGAGCACGCGGAGGTCGAACGGCACCTGCGCGAATGCGCCGCGTGCCGGGCGAGTTTCGAATCCCTCCAGCGCGTGCTGGCTGCGGCGAGCGCCATGAGCGTTCCCGAGCCGGAGGCGGGTTACGAGGCGCGCCTGTGGCAGCAATTGCGGCCGCAACTCGAGCCGCGAGCCGCACGGCCCGGATGGCGGGAGTGGTTCGCTCCCCGCCGGCTGGCGCTGGCCGGCGCGATGGCCTCCCTGGTACTCGTGGCCTTCCTGGCAGGGCGGTTCTGGCCGCGGCCGGGGGTGGTTCCGGCAACGTCTCCGGAAGCGGGCGTTACGCCGCAGGTGCGCGAACGCATCCTGTTGGTTGCCGTGGGGGATCACCTGGACCGCGCCCAGTCCGTACTGATTGAAATCTCGAATGCCGAGCCCGGCACCGGTACGGGCGATCGAGACGTGGACATTTCTCGCCAGCAGCAGCGCGCGCAAGACCTGCTGTCGGCGAACCGCTTGTACCGCCAGACCGCGCAGCACACGGGCGACACTTCCGTGGCCGGGTTCCTCGATGAACTCGAACCCCTGCTCGTGGAGATCGCCAACAGCCCCGCGAAGGTACCGGGCGCGGACCTCGAGGAATTGCAGCGGCGCATCGCGGCGCACGGACTGTTGCTGAAGGTGCGCGTATTGACCTCGAACGTACACGAGCGCGAAAAGGCCGCAGCCCCCGCGCAGCCGCAAAACAGTTTGTAAAGAGAGAGGACACATCTGATGAACAGCACCGGGAACAGGTCACGCAGAATCGCATTCCGCGCAGCCGCCGCCTTCGCGCTGCTGCTGGGCGCGCCACGGCCCGCGCATTCCGCCGCGCGCATCGCGCGGGGCATGAATGCCAGCATGCTCTCCGCGTTTCCATTTTCCACCGCCGATGACGGCGACGAAAAGGACGAACGCGAACAGGAACTCTACGAAGGCGGCACGGACGCGATCGACGAATCGCACTGGCAGCAGGCCGTGGAGAAATTCGACCAGGTGATCCAGATGCACGGCAAGCGCGCGGACGCCGCGCTCTACTGGAAAGCCTGGGCGCAGAACAAACTAGGGAAGCGGCAGGACGCGCTGGCCACGCTGGGGGAATTGAAGCGCACCGCCCCGCAGAGCCGCTGGATGAACGATGGAAAAGCCCTGGAGATTGAAATCCGGCAGGCCTCGAACCAGTCCATTTCCCCGGAAGCGCAGAGCGACTGCGAACTGAAACTGCTGGCCATCAACGGCCTGCAACAGATGGACCCGGAGCGCGCCGTGCCCATGCTG
>DATFZR010000320.1:0-4322 GCA_035314265.1 Candidatus Acidiferrales bacterium | reverse complement strand
ACCGTCAGCGAAGCCTGTCCCGGCCCCGCCTCCGACCCGCGTACCCGCACGCCTCCCGCGGCAACGAGACCCAGTACTGCTAGTCCAAACAAAAGCTTGCGCCTCATCTGTGACCTCCGTTTTCGTGGCACGTCGCACAGGTTTAAGCCTGTGCTCCAATCCCGAGGCAAGCCGCCTCTACCTGTAATGCCGCCAACCGCCGTTTTGTTCCGAGAAGGTTGCGTTGGCCTGTGGAATCCTTAGACGCCGCTTCTCTGTATTTGTCTCTGGACGTTCTTTCCGATGCCTGTTGCCGAGTATTGAACGGCAGGCCTACCCCGCGCGGGAACTTTTCCCAGCTTGTGCCAGTCTATACAACACAGCAATGTTCTCCCGGTTGCGCATCACACTGTCGCGCATTCCACTACGCCGCGCATCGCCGCCGTGCGCTAGGCCGCGCGCTAGGCCGTGCGCCAGGCCGCGCGCTCGCGTCTCCGTCTTTGCTCTGGCTGCAGCCGTTGCCGTCGGCTTGGGCATGTCGCCGCCGCAACAGGCTGATTTCGATTCAATGTACGCCGCGGCTACCGCCCGCAATCCCGCCGACCTCCACTTTCGGCTCTCCTTCTCCGGCGGGCGCGCCCAGTTCCACCACGGCGAACTCATCAAGGTGCAATACGACCTCGCCGCCGACACTCCCGGCAAATACCGTTCCGGCGATCTCTGGTACGACCTGAGTGACCGTTCGCACTACGAATCCTTCGTCTCCGATCGCCCCGCCGATTCCGCCGACCCGCTCGAAGGCCACTGGACCATTTGGGAGACGCTCTACACCGCCCACATGACCCGCCGCGGCGGCGTCACTAAGAATCTTACGCAGGATCCCGCCGTCGAGTCGTGGGACCTGAACAGCTACCTGCGCTTCGATAAGCCCGGCAAATACCGCATCTACGCCGTCACCCGCCACGTCATCACAGACTCGTCGCCCGGCCGCGACGCCTATGCCGGCGGCCCGCCCATCGCCTCCAACATCCTGGAACTCGAGATTCTTCCCGATGATCCCGAATGGGAGGTCAGCCAGCTCCAGCACGCCATTGAAACCATGATTCTCGCCCAGAAAGACGTGCGCGAGCGCCAGAACGCCGTCAGATCCATCAGCTTTCTCCAGACTCCCGGCGCTCTCGACGCCATGGCCACGCACTACTCCGGCGAGTCGCGCGATGCGGACGCCATGCTTCTCTCCGGACTGATCGGCTACCACGATCGCGCCGCCGCCGTAAAACGCATGGAGCAGCAGCTCTTCGCCGTCGACTTCGGCGTCTCCCGGCAATTCCTGTTCAGCCTCGCCGTGATGAAGCTCCGCCTGGCCTCGCCCGGCCTCTCCGCCGAGGACCTCCGCCTCGCCGACAAACCCGCGCAGAAACTCTGGCGCCACAAGCTCTTCGACGTTCTCATGCCCTATTACGAGCAGTTGATTCCCGCGGCGGAAAGGAAGAACCCGCGCGCCCGCGCCCTCACCGTAGACACGCTGTTCCATACCTCCGCGCTCGAATCCTACGATTTTGAAAAGCTGCCGCTGCCCACCATGCAGGTGGAAGCCCTCCGCACGCGCGAACTCCTCATCCTCCCCGACCTTCCTCCCTACGAGCAGTTCGACCGCATCGCGAATTTCGGCTGGGCCAAGGACTTTCCGCCTGACGAAGTTCTGCCCGTGCTCCGCAAAATCTATGCGCATCCGGCGGCCGAAATGGCCGGCAATGGAATGCGCGGCAACGCCCAGCAGGCCCGCGCCTACGTGCTCAAAGTCGTGAACCGCCTCTCACCCGACGAGGGCCAGAAACTCCTGGCCACCGCCATCGCGGAGCCGCACCCCGAGCTCAACGCCCACGATGTTGGAAACCTTCCCATGACGCCCTCGCCGGAGCTCGACAACCTCCTCATCGCCAAACTCGAGGGCCGCTTCACCCAGGAAATGAAGGCTGCCGCGCCCCTCGTCGGCCAGTATGCAACGCCCGCCATCCTCGAACGCGTTCGCGCCGTCTATGAAGTCGAGAAGGAAGCCTGGCCCTGCGACATCGAAGCCGGCCTGCTCGCCTATTTCCTGCGCGTGGACCCCGACTACGGCGCGAAGATGCTCGGCCCGGCCTCTGCCTACGCCGCCTCGCGCGCGCAGCTCACCTGCCAGCGGCCCACGCTTCTCGGCGCCATCTCCGTTCTCTACTATTCGCCCCTGATTGAAACAACCGCATCCGCGCAGCTCTTCGATCCCAATTCCCGTTTCGCCTACGATGCGCTCGAAATTCTCCGCCGGCACGAGTCTGCCGGCTCGCTGGCAGTCCTGCTCGATCGCTTCCACGCCTTCCACGAACAATGGAAAGACTTCGACCCCCAGAAATCCGCCTCGGAAACGCAGGAGAAATGGAGGCTTGGAAACCAGGCCTCCTTCGAACTAGCCCTGGCACGCGCCATCGGCCAGTCCCAGCCCTATCGCCGCAACGCAGAAAAACTCCAGTCCCTGGCCGCAAACTGCGTAACCGACCAGTGCCGCGCCGAGCTAGCCCGCATGGCTCGCTAATGTCGTACCGCCGGCTTCCAGCCGGCTCTTTCCTTCGTCCGAATTAACGTCGGAAAACTAGCCGGCGTCAGGCGGGCGCCGGTTCGCCGCTCCGCATTCTTCGCGGTCCTAGTACTGCGTAAAACTTTCCCTCTGCACTCCCCAAAGGCTGCCCCCCTCGCGCACCGCTGCCTCTATCTCGTTCAATTTGCGCGAAATAGATGCTGGCACGGCGATTGCTCCCTCACCCTGTGTCCAGCGTAGTCCAGTCATTTCGTTTCAACTGAGGTCATTTCAACTGAATCGTTTCATTCAACTAAGGACATTCAATAAGGAGAGAGACCCATGAAACGTTGGATCGCAGTTGTCGCCGCAATGCTCCTGGCCGCTCCCTTCCTGCCCGCGCGTGCGGCGGAAGAAGGCAAGGCGGAACGCGAGCGCGTGGAGAACGCCGGGAAAGTAATTCAGGAAATTCTGGACGTGCCCGACGATATCCCGCAGAACCTGCTCGATAAGGCGCGTTGTGTGGTCGTCGTTCCGTCCGTGGTCAAGGCCGCCTTCGTCGTCGGCGCAGCCTACGGCCGCGGTGCGATGGTCTGCCGCACCGGCAGGAACTACCAAGGACCCTGGGGCGCGCCCTCCATGTTTGCGTTGGAAGGCGCCAGCTTTGGTTTCCAGATCGGCGGCGAAGCCACTGACTTCGTCTTCTTGATCATGAACGATCGCGGCGCCGACAGCCTGATGAAGAGCAAGGTCAAGCTGGGTGGCGATGCCTCCGCGGCCGCCGGCCCCGTGGGCCGCACGGCCTCTGCGGATACCGACGTGGTGATGCGCGCCGAGATCCTCACCTACTCCCGCGCCCGCGGCCTGTTCGCCGGCGTTTCGCTTGAAGGTTCCACGCTCCGTCCCGATGGCAACGCCAACCGCAATCTCTACGGCCGTTCCATCTCTCCGAAGCAAATCGTAAGGGAATCCAAGGTAGAAGCTCCGCCGTCAGCCGATGAGCTCATCCACCGCCTGCAGAAAGCGTCTCCGACCCGCGGCTAACTCCCTGATTCCACAATCACGCAGGCGGCCCGCTCGACCGCGGGCCGCCTGCGCTTTGGAGCGCCGGGGTGCCACGGCGATCAAATCTGGCCATATGCAAACAAGCCAACCAAAGCTCCGGCCAGGATTAAGAGCGCCGGATTGATCCGGCTGCGCAGCAGAATCGCGAACACGGCAACCGCGATTGCCGCGCTGATCCAGCCGGTCATCTCCCCCTTGGCCAGCGTGAGGGCTCCGGCCAGAAGGAGTCCGACGGAAACGGGCGCCAATCCGCGCTGAATCGCATTCCTCCACGGCCACTTTTCAAGCTTCACCCAGAGCCGGCCGATGCCAAAGGTAAGCAGGGACGTCGGCAGGAAGAAGGCGAGTAACACGACCACGGAGCCCGGAGCGCCGGCCACCCGCTCTCCGATCGCGGAAACCATCATCATGTTTGGCCCGGGAGACATCTGCCCCACGCTGTAGAGGTGTATGAGTTGCGCAAAGGTGAGCCAGTGGTGGACGTCCACTGTTTGAACCTTCATCTCGGGGAAGGCTGCCATTCCGCCGCCGATGGTAAGCAGCGACAGGTAGGCGAACACCCTCAAAAGCGCTGGAAGCTGGCTCATGGGCTCGCTCGCCCTTTCTCTGTCGCCCGCGGCCGGTGCCAGAAAATCGCGATTGCCCCGACGCACAGAAGCACGCGCGGCACAGGCTGGTGAAGCAGGGTGACGCCAATCACGGGAAGCGCAATGAACAGCAGGTC
>DATFZR010000319.1:0-3718 GCA_035314265.1 Candidatus Acidiferrales bacterium | reverse complement strand
CCCCGCCGGCCACGATGACGTCCGCCGCGCCGAGCACGATTTGCTGCCAGCCGAGCAGGATGGCGCGCAATCCGGAAGCGCAGGCCATGTTGATGGTAAAGGCAGGAACGTCGTCGCCCAGTCCCGCTCGCCAGGCAATCTGCCGCGCCACGTTGGGGCCCACGCCGGCCGGACGCGCATTGCCCAGGATCAGCTCGTCCACGTGGTAGGGCTGCGTGTTGGCAACGCCGGTTTTGCGGTCGCCCGGCGTGCGCACGGCAGGTGCGGAGCCAAACGCCCGTTCGAGCGCTGCACGCACCGCAATCACTCCCATGTCAGGCGCGGAAAGGTCAGCCAGACCACCGCCGAATTTCCCGATGGGGGTACGCACGGCACTCGCAATGTAGACGGCCCGGTTCATGTGGCGGCGCTGCCCTTCGCGGCTCAGGACCTGTAAGGCTGGCGAATTTTCATGCTAGCACACCTGCCGCCTCGCTTGCCGGGCGCGCAGCGGTCCGGTTACATGCCGCGCCACCGGGCCGGTTCCTATAGAATGGCAGCCACAATTCCCTATGCCGCCAGGATTTGGACCCATCGCCGGACTGAAAGTAGGCCACGCGCAGGACGATTGGGCGTTTACAGGTTGTACCGTTCTGATTGCGGAGGCCGGTATGGTTGCCGCGTGTGACCCGCGCGGCGGCGCCACGGGCACGCGCGAGCTGGGTGTGCTGGAGCCCGGCCATATCGCGGAAGCGATTCACGGCCTCGTGTTGTCCGGCGGCAGCGCCTTCGGCCTGGACGCCGCCACCGGAGTGGTGCGCTGGCTCGAAGAGCGCGACATCGGATTTGATGCCGGCGTGGCGCGCGTTCCCATCGTTCCCGCCGCTGTTCTGTTTGACCTGGCGCTGGGCGACGCGAGGCGCCGCCCCGACGCTGCGATGGGCTACCAGGCGGCCGCCGCGGCAGGCCCGGGTCCGGTGGCCGAAGGAAACGTCGGTGCAGGAACCGGCGCGAGCGTGGGAAAATTCCGTGGGATGGAGCAGGCCATGAAGGCCGGCGTTGGCTGCTGGACAGAGGACTGCGCGGGTGACGATGGCGCCACGGTGCGCGTGGCGGCGCTCGCCGCCGTGAACGCGTTTGGCGATGTGCGCGACCCGGCGACGGGCCGTCTGTTGGCCGGCACACGCTCCGCCATCGGATCGCACGATTTGCTCGATACCGCGGCGGCGTTGCGGCGCGAGTTCGCGCCGCCATCGTTTGGGCGGCCGGGCGCGGCGCCCGCCAACACGGTGCTGGTGGCCGTGGCCACCGGCGCCGCGCTCACGCGCGCGGACGCTGCGCGGCTGGCTGTAATGGCGTCGGCGGGCATGGCGCGCGCGCTGTCTCCCGCGTTCACGCGATTTGATGGGGATATTGTGTTCGCGCTTTCGTGCGGCGATGCGCGGGCGTCCGTGGATGCGCTGGGCGCCGCGGCAGCGGAGGCCGTGGCGCGGGCCATCGTTCGCGGCGTCACGCAAGCACGATCGGCCGCCGGCCTCCCCGGCCTGGCGGGGTAGGGGCGCTGCTTGTTTACCCTGACGCAGGAAGGGCTGCGCCCTCGGTCCGGGCGCAACATCGAGGGCGCAGCCAGCAGCGCCCCTACGAGATCTCGCGCGGCGCGCGCCGGAACGATCGATCAGCCCCGCAATTTCTCCGCCCAGTGCGACAAATGATTCAACGAACTCGTATGCGTGCGATCCAGCGAAAGCGGCGTAATCGAAACGCTCCCCGCAAAAACAGCCTCATAATCCGTATCCGGCTCGACGTCCGAGATGCGTTTCTGCTCGCTCAGCCACACAAACTTCCGCCCGCGCGGGTCCACACCCTCTTGCAACAGGTTCCTCGTGATTTTCTTCGACTGGCGCGTGAAGCGCACTCCATCCCTCCATTCCCCAGGCACGTTCACGTTCAGCATCACGCCCTCAGGCAGCCCTTCCGCCAGCGCCAGTTCCGCAAGCTGCCGTGAAAACGCCGCCGCCTTAGAGAAATCCGGCTCCTTGTAACGCCCCACCATGGAAATCGCGCATGCCGCCAGCCCGTTGATAGTGCCTTCCATCGCCGCCGCCGCCGTCCCGGAGTAGTAGACGTTCTCTCCCAGGTTGCCGCCGTGATTGATTCCGGAGAGCACCAGGTCCGGCCGGCCGGGCAGCAGCCGGTTGAGCGCCAGGATCACCGCGTCTGTGGGCGTGCCGGCCACGGCCCATTCGCGCTCCGCCACCTGCTCGTAGAACACGGGATCGAGCAGCGTGATGGACTGTGCGGCAGCACTGCGCTCGCGGTCGGGCGCCGCCACGTACACGTCGCCCAGGCCCTCCATCGCAGCGCGCAGCGCACGCAGGCCGGGCGCGAAGATACCGTCGTCGTTAGTCAGCAGGATAATCGGCATGAATCAGATTTCCGGAAGCGAGAAATGGTCGGGACGACTGGATTTGAACCAGCGACCTCACGCACCCCAAGCGTGCGCGCTACCAGGCTGCGCTACGTCCCGACAGGGAATTTCAGAGTATCACTGCGTTCCGAGCAGGGTCAAGATTGCGCGCAATTCCTCGCGCACGGCCAGCAGGCTGCGCTGCGCCTCTGCGGATGGCACGGCAGGGAACTGCAATTGGCCGGCGGTCCTGGCGCCCGCGTCGAGTTCACGGGCCGGGGTTGCGGCGCGCTCCGGGACGCGCATTGGCGCGGCATCACCAGTGAGCAGGGAAGCGCTCTCCGCAACCTCCGCAGGGCTCGCCGTGCGGGCGGGAGCGGCCGCACGCGCATTGCCGGCCGGCCCCTCGAGCCACCCGGCCAATCCCTCGCCATTCGCCATCAGCTCGCCCAAGTGGCGCCTGGCGCCTGCGATCGTGAACCCCTCTTCGTAGAGCAGCCGTTTAATGGCGCGGATCAGGTCAATATCTTCCTGCCGGTACAGGCGATGGCCTTTCGGCGCTTTCACCGGTTGCAGCATGGGGAATTCGGTTTCCCAGAAGCGAAGGACGAAGGGTTTGGTATCCGTAAGCCGGCTGACGTCGCCGATGCGGTAGAGCCGCTCAGATTCCGGAACGTGCTGCGCTGGCGCTGCCATTCTGTCTCAGTATCGTAAGCCCTTGCGGCCCGGTGTCAACGGGAACTAAGCGGCGTCCGGCATCGCTGGTCGCTGTTGCGTCCCCGCCCGAGGCCGTTACCCAGCAGGAGCGCGACCATGGAGGTAAGACAGATATGGAGATTGTCTTACTATCGGTAAACGGGTAAGATTGTATGCCATGAAGACTACTCACAAGACCGGCACGATCTCCTTCTCCGTGAAGGGCCAGGTGGTCATCCCTCATTGGCTGCGCAAGGAGTTTGAAATTGAAGCCGGGACGCGCGCCCTGGTTTATCAGGACGGCAACCGCATCGTCCTCAAGCCGCTCACGACCCAACACATCAAGCAATTGAGGGGCTCGCTGAAAGGGACGGGAGTGCTCCAGGCCCTTATGGAGGACCGAAAACGCGAGCGGGAGCTGTAGCCCATGGCGATCAAGGTGCTCGACAGCCACGCGCTTCTCACGTTCTTTCAAGGCGAAGCGGGGGCGGACGATGTTGAGAAACTCCTGCTCAGGGCGCAGTCGGGAGCCCATAGGCTCTTATTGTGTGTCGTGAACTGGGGCGAGGTGTATTACACCACGATGCGGAGGATCTCGCCGCAGGCCGCCGAAGAAAAGGCGCGAGAGATTGCCGC
>DATFZR010000318.1:0-13598 GCA_035314265.1 Candidatus Acidiferrales bacterium | reverse complement strand
GTGGCCCAGGTGGTGTTTACGCGGCCCGGGGTGGGAGTAGAAGAGCCGCCCGCCAGCGGGCAGATGTGCCTGGCAGAGGTGCGGTGGAAGCATTTGAATCTGGACGAAGGCGCAGTCCAGCCGGCCGTGGGCCGCAGGAAGACGCGATGAGCGTACTCATCAGCCGCGCCGAGACCTGGCACCTGCGGGAGGAAACCGCGGACAGCACGCTGGCCGGACGGCTGGTGGGAGGTGGAGTCTGCACCGTGCTGATCGCGGCGCCGCTGGCGTTTGGCGCGACCTCGCGGATCGCGGCGCTGGTGCTGGTGGCTGCTTCGTGGTTTTTGTTTCTCGCGTGGTTGCTCGGCGGAATCCTGCGAGGGCGACTGGCGGTGATGGGGCATCCCATGGCGCTGCCCGCGCTGTTCCTGCTTGCATTTACGGCCACGCACTGGGCGGCGGGCTTTTCGCCGGCTCCCGTGGCGAGCGAAATCGAATGGTTGCGCTGGGTGGGATACATAGCGCTGGCCATGGCTGCTGCGGGCACCGTGGACACGCCGGGACGCTTGCGTTGGTTCTGCGCGGCGCTGGCGGTGGCTGGATGTGCGATCGCGGCCATGGGAATCGCGCAGTATCTGACGGCGGACGGCCGGCTCTATTGGACGTGGAAGCTGGAAAGCGGCGGGCGCCTTTTTGGGCCGTACGTGAACCGCAATCATTTTGCCGGGCTGATGGAATTGTGGTGCCCGCTGGCGCTGGGGATGGCGCTCTTGCCGGAGCACCAACTGGCGCAGCGGTGGTTCTGGTCTTTTCTCGCGCTGGTGATGGCCGCCGCGGTGGTGCTTTCGGGATCGCGTGGTGGAACGCTTTCGCTGTTTGTGGCCGTGATTGCATTCGCGCTGCTGATTGCCGCGCAGCGTGTTGGAAAACGCGCGGTGATCTGGGTGCTCGCGGCCATGTTCGTCACCGGCGGTGCGGTGCTGGCGCTCGATCGGGGAGACCTGCTGGAGCGCTACAAAGCGGCCATGCGTCCGAACCAGTTCCAGCAGGAAGACGCGACGGCCTACCGCGTGGCGGCATGGAAGGACACGTTCACGCTGATTCGGGAGACGCCGGTGTTCGGCAGCGGGCTCGATACATTTGCGACCCGGTTTCCCGCGGCGCGCTCTTTCGCCACGGACCTGCTGTGGACGCACGCGCACAACGATTTTCTGCAATTCCTCGCGGAGACAGGCGCCATTGGCGGGGCGCTGGCGCTGTGGATGTTGATCGCCGGCGGAATGGAAGCGACGCGCAACCTGAAGCGCACGAGCGGCACGGCAACCGGAGCGCTGCTCGCGGCGATCGTCGCGGGATGCATCGGTTTTCTGGCGCATGGCTGGCTGGACTTTAATTTTCATATTCCAGCGAACGCGTCGAGTTTCGCGGTTCTAGCCGCGCTGGTTGGCGCGCGCGGCTGGGACGAGTCGTAAGAGTTTCGTTTTCCGCAGGTTGCAGCGTTTTCGTTCTGTAACCGAAAGGGCGGAGCTACGCCTATAATCGCAGGATTGAGACTATGGCGAGAGGGTGCCGAACAGAATGGGCCTGAATCTCCGCGCTGCACCCGACCCGGCGGCCCCGTGGTTTGCGCTGTACACGCGCTCGCGCTTCGAGAAGCAAGTAGCCGAGCAGCTCGAACGCAAACGCGTGTCTGTGTTTCTTCCGCTGCGAATGGAAGTGCATCGCTGGCAGGACCGCTACCAGAAAGTCGAAGTGCCCATGTTCCGCGGCTATTTGTTTGTGCAGCTCCCGCCGGAGTCGCCGGAGAGAACGGCGGTGCTGCGAACGCCCGGGGTGGTGCGCATCGTGGGATTTGGGCAGAGAGACTCGGAAGTGCCGGGGGAACAGATCGCATCGCTGCGCAGATTGGCGGACGAGGGCGTGCTACTGCATCCGCATCGCTATCTGAAGATCGGGCAGCGCGTGAAGATTGCCAACGGCGCGCTGGCGGGCATGGAGGGAATTCTGGTGCGCATCCGGAAGCAGGACCGGCTGGTGGTGGCTGTGGATGCCATCCGGCAGGCGGTGGCCGTGGAGTTGGCGGGTTACGAAGTGATTCCTCTTTAGGTGAGCTTCTCTAGGCAGGAGTTTAGCGAAGACTTTCCAGCACTGTTTGTAAGGCGATGAGCGCAGAAACGAATCCGGCAGGAGAAACTCTGGCAGTGGGCGCGCCTCGCGCACTCGCGGGCGCGGAACCGGCGGCCGCGATGCATGCAGTTCCGGTGAAACGCATCGTGCCGCCGGGACGCTGGCCGGCGTGGAACCTGGGGGAACTGAGAGAGTACCGCGAGTTGTTGTACTTCCTGGTGTGGCGCGAGATCAAAGTGCGCTACAAGCAGACGCTCATCGGAGTCGGCTGGGCGATCTTGCAGCCGGTGGCTACGATGCTGGTGTTCAGCCTGTTCTTCGGGCGACTGGCGAAGATTCCTTCGGGCGGTCTGCCGTATCCCCTGTTTTTCTACACGGCTCTGCTGCCCTGGACGTATTTTGCGGGCGCGCTGGGGGGGGCGACGGGAAGCGTGGTGGAGAACCAGCGCGTGATCACGAAGGTGTACTTTCCGCGTGTGCTGCTGCCGCTCTCTGCCGTGTTTTCAGGATTGGTGGATTTTGCCATCGCCTTTGTGTTGCTGATCTGCATGGCGCTTTACTACCGGGTGACGCCGGGGCCGTGGCTCGTGTTCGTGCCGCTGTTCCTGCTGCTGGCGATGCTGACGGCGCTGGGCGCGGGGTTGTGGCTGGCGGCGCTGAACGCGCTGTACCGCGACGTGCGCTACGTGGTGCCTTTCCTGATCCAGTTCTGGATGTTCGCCTCGCCTGTGGCGTACCCGTCGAGCCTGGTGCCCGAGCGGTGGCGGGTGCTTTACGGACTGAATCCGATGACGGGCGTGATTGACGGTTTTCGCTGGGCCGTTACGGGGCAGAACCCGCCGAGCGCGGCGTTGCTGGCTGCGTCGGGTAGCGCGGTGATCGTAATGCTCGTCGTGGGATTGTGGTATTTCCGGCGGATGGAAGCGACGGTGGCGGATGTGGTGTAAGGAGACGGACGGGACGAAATGAGTTCGGCGGCGATCAGCGTAGACGGACTGGGGAAACGGTTCCGGCTGGGGGAGCGGGAGCCTTATCGCGCTTTGCGCGACGTGATGGCGCGCGCTGTGAAGGGGATGTTCCAGTGGAAAGCGCAGCCGAATAAGGACGCGCGCGGGCAGATGTGGGCGCTGCGCGACGTGACGTTCCGGGTGGGCGAGGGCGAGACGATCGGGATCATCGGGCGCAACGGGGCGGGAAAATCCACGCTGCTGAAAATTCTTGCGGGGATCACGCGGCCGTCGGAGGGTTGGGCCGAGGTGCGCGGGCGCGTGGGCAGCCTGCTGGAAGTGGGTACGGGATTTCATCCCGAGCTCACCGGGCGCGAGAATATCTATTTTTCCGGTTCGATCCTGGGAATGAAGCGGCGGGAGATTGACCGGAAGTTCGACGAAATCGCGGCGTTTTCCGGCGTGGAGACGTTCCTGGACACGCCGCTGAAACACTACAGCAGCGGGATGCAGTTGCGGCTGGCGTTTTCTGTGGCGGCACACCTGGAGCCGGAAGTGCTGCTGGTGGACGAAGTGCTGGCCGTGGGCGACATGGAATTCCAGAAGAAATGCCTGGGAAAAATGGAAGAGGTGACGCGCGGCGGGCGCACGGTGTTATTCGTGAGCCACAACATGGGGGCGATCCGGCGGATTTGCACGCGCGGCGTGTGGCTCGATGGCGGCGGTGTGCGGCGCACGGGCACAGCAGCCGAATGCGTGGATGCGTATACGACGAGCGTGGAAGCGACGGAGACGGGCACCGGAGTCTACGACTTGCGCGCGAGGAAGGATCGTGGCGGGTCCGGAGCCGTCTTGCTGCGGGAACTCCGGCTGCTGAACAGCGAAAACCGGACGCGCGCAAGTGTGGAGTTCGGCGAGCCCTTCACACTCGCCTTCGAGATCGAATGCATGCGCTCGACGCCATCGTGCTTGTGGGGCTGACGATTCTGGCGGCGGACGGAGCGAGCGTGCTGGGCTCGCACCACTACGATTCCGCGGAGATGCGGGCGCTTGCGGCGGGCGCGCGGCACACGCTTTCCTGCCGCGTGTCGCCGAACCTGCTGAAACCGGGCCGGTATGCGCTGCAAATTGGAGTGCTCGATTACGCGAGCTGGGAGTGTGTGGACTATTTCTATTCCGCGGGCGACTTCACGGTGGAGGAGGGGTCGGGACGGTTCGGGCGCATCGCGGACGCGCGGCCTGCCTACGTGCAGCCGGTGCTGGAGTGGAAGTGGGAATAAACGGCCAGGCGGCGGAATACCACTGCTGGCACGCGGCGACGCGTGAGGAGGCGCTGCGGAAGGGCGAATACCTGTGGTCGCTCTACCGGAGCTTCCTGAATGGCGCTCCGGTGGTGGACCTGGGTTGCGGCGAGGGAGCGCTGCTGCTGTGGCTGAAAGAACATGGGCATGCGCGCGTGCAGGGGGTGGAAGCAAACGCGCAACTGTCCGGCTTGGCGGAATCCTTTGGCGTTCCCGTCACGCGGAGCGACGTGCTCGATTACCTGCGCTCCAACGGGAGCGAGCCCGCTCTTTTCTTCTACCTGGACGTGGTGGAACACCTGCCATTTGAAGCCAACGAAGAGGTGTTCCGCCACCTGCCTGTGGGCAGCCGGCTGATCGTGCAGACGCCGAACACGAACTCGGTGCTGGGCCACCAGTATTACCTGCAGGTGCCGTCGCACGTGGCTCCGTACTCGCCGCACGTACTTCGCGAGATGCTCGAGCGGCAGGGTTACGCGATTGTGGCTGAAGGCGGCGCCGGGACGCGCCCGCCGACGTGGAAGAACCGCGTGCGGGGCGCGATCCTGCACCGGGTACTTGGGCTCGATCCGCAACTTCTGTGCGGCGGCGGGAATTACTTTGTTGTCGCAGATCGTGTGAAGCAGGGATAGCCGGGTGCCGCTGCCCCCCATCACCGTCTACGTGCCGTGCTACAACGCCGAGCCGTGGCTCGAGCGCGTGCTGCAAGGTGCGCTGGCGCAGACGCTGCCTCCGGACGAAGTAATCGTTGTGGACGACGGATCGCGCGACCGCACCGTGGAAATTGCTACGCGCTACCCAGTGACCGTGATCCGGCAGGACCGCAACCGTGGACTGGCGGCGGCGCGCAACGCGGCCCTGCGGGCGGCGCGCAACGAGCTCGTGGCGGCGCTGGATTCGGACGTTGTGCCGGAGCGCGAGTGGCTCGCGCGGCTTGCCGGACATTTCGCGGATCGAAAGGTTGCGCTGGGCGGCGGGAAGCTGGTGGAAGCGGTGGATCGCAGCATGGCGGACCGCTGGCGCGCGACGCACCTGCGGCAGCACTGGGGCGATGTGGCGGTGGAGAATCCGCGATTCGTGTTCGGCGCGAACACGATGGCGCGCCGGCCGGCCGTGATCGAGGCGGGGGGCTACGACGAACGACTGCGCACGAATGGCGAGGACTTCGATCTTTCGCAGCGCCTGCGGGAACGGGGATGGACGACATTCTACGAGCCTGCCGCGGTGTGCGGCCACTTGCGCGAAGACACGGTGGGCAGCGCGCTCACCACGTTCTGGCGCTACCGGCGGGATTTTCTGAATCCCATGACTCCAGGGAAAATCTGGCGGTCGTTGCGCTACCAGCACATCGGGAGCGTGCGGTGCGTGCTGCAGGAGGATCTGCGGGAGCGGCGCTACGAATTTCTGGGCATGGACGCGCTGCTGCTGATCGCGTCCTCATGGAACGACGTGAAGGTGTGGCGGTCGCAAGCGGCGGCGCGCCACGCGGCGCAGGCCGCGGCTTCTTCGAGCGAGGTGACTTCCTGATGCGCATTCTGGTTACGGGCGGAAGCGGATTCGTGGGCGCGCAACTGGCATTTTACTTTGCGCAGCGCCGGCACCACGTGACGGTGATGGACAACCTGGTGCGGCGCGGCAGCGAGCTGAACCTGGGACGGTTCCAGCGTGAGGGGATTGAATTCGTCCACGGCGACGTGCGCAACCGCGAAGACTTCGCGAACTTGAGCGGGGCCGTGGACGTGCTGGTGGACGCGAGCGCGCAGCCCTCTCTCGTTTACGGATACGCGAACCCCGTGTTCGACCTCACCAACAACACGTTTGGGCTGGTGAACGCGCTGGAATTCGCGCGGTCGCGCGGATGCCCGTTGATTTTCTGCAGCACGAACCGGGTGTATAGCGGCGACCGCGTGAACGCCCTGCCGCGGCGCGAGGAGGCCACGCGCTGGACGTGGGATGCCGCGGCGTGGGCGGCGCTGCCCGCCGGGGAGCGCGCGAAGGGTTTCGACCCCGCGCACGGCATCGCGGAAGAGTTCAGCGTGGACGGCGGACAGCACGGCGTATACGGGCTGAGCAAAATCATGGCGGACCTGGCCTGCCAGGAGTACGCAGACGCGTTCGGCGTGCCCACGGTGATCAACCGCTTTGGCGTGCTGGCCGGCGAGGGACAGTTCGGAAAATCGGAGCAGGGCTGGACGGCATGGTGGGCCATTGCGCACCACTTCGGCCTGCCGTTGCGCTTGATCGGATGGGGCGGGAAGCAATTGCGCGACGTGCTGTTTATCGAGGACGTGTGCCGGCTGGTGGAACGGGAGATCGAGCAGGTGCACCGCATCGCGGGACAGGTGTTCAACGCAGGTGGCGGAGCGGAACACACCGTGTCGCTGGTGGAAGCGACGGAGCTGATGCGGAAGAAGTTCGGGCGCGCCGTGCCGGTGACCATTGAGGCGGAGGCGCGGAAGGCGGACCTGTGCGTGTATTTTACCGACGCGCGAAAGGCCGAGCGCGTGCTCGGCTGGACGCCGCGCATCGGGATTGAAGAGGGGTTCGAACGGATCATTGCGTGGGTCAAAGAAAACGAAGAGGGTCTGCGCGGGCTTTACTGCGGGGGCCAGCAGGTCGCAGCGGCTCGCTGAGATTCGCCTGAGCAATCAGATGGCATCGGTTCCCACCGCCAAAACGGCATCACCCTTGGAGGGCTCTGTTCCCTCGCCGCATGTGGCTACTGCTGAGGTCAGGGTTCCCGCGCTTGTGCGCGCGCGGCATGCGGCGTCGTATATCGCCCGCGCGCTCGCGGAGACGTGGCGAACGTTCCGCACGGCCCCGCGGGGCGACAGAGCCGAGCTGGCCGCCATGGTCCTGCGCATGCGAGCGAAGCATTTTCTGATCAAACTGGCTCCCCGCTGGAACTTCCGGGGCGAGCGCGTTTTTGGATGGAATGTGGAATGCTTTGACTATTACGAGCTGATCACCACGATTGAAATCATCTTCCTGTCGCGCGAATACCGCTTCGCGCCGCGCAGCACGCGCCCCCGGATATTGGACTGCGGGAGCAACATCGGTGTCTCGCTGCTCTTCTTCAAGAAGGAATTTCCCGATTGCACCATCCAGGCATTCGAGCCTGACCCGCAGACGTTTGCGCTCCTTCGCAAGAACGTGGAGCAGAACTCGCTCGCGGGCGTCGAGCTCTACAACCGGGCGGTTGCGGGAGCCGCCGGCGAGCGCGACTTCTTTTGTGACCCGGCACACCCGGGGAGTACGTCCATGAGCCTGCGCCCGGAATGCAGGTTGCTTCGACGCGAGACAGTTGAAGCTGTCCTACTCTCCGATTTCGTCGGTGAGGGCGTGGACCTGTTGAAGCTGGACGTCGAGGGCGCCGAGCTGGAGGTGATCGAGGAACTGGTGCGCAGCGGGGCGATCGCGCGCATTCACCAGATCGTGGTGGAGTATCACCCTGCTCTATTCCCCGGGAAAGAAGGTCTCGGTTGGCTGCGGCAAACGCTGGAAGCGAGCGGCTTCGGGTGCGAGACGCGCAGCGGTGAGGCAACGCCTGACGATACCTCGATGGCGTACCCCATCACGTTGTACGCCCGCCGTGATGCCGCCGGCTGCCCGGCGCGCGGAGAGATGGAACGATGAGTGTTGCCGCGCGCGAGAGCGGAGCGATGATGGCTGCGGCAAACGCAGAGGCGACTGCCCTGCGCGGGGTATGGGCGGGACGCGCGGCGCTTGCCGGCTCCTGTGTCGCGGTGCTGGGCATGACGTTCTGGGCCTACCGCCATTTCATCGCCATGCACTGGCTGCCGCTGTGGGACGAGTCCTGGTACTACATGACCGCGGTGCGCATCTGGCACGCACTGCACTCCGGGAATCTTAACGCGGCCGGGCGGGAAACCTGGAACTATCACTTGGCGATCGGCATGCCGTTCCTGGCTCCTTACTTTCTCGTGCTGGGGCTGATGATCGGCGGAACGTCGCTGGAGGCGGCGCGCGCGGGAAGTTTGATTGCGGGATTGCTGGGATGCGGCGCGGTGGCGTGGCTGGCGGCAACGCTGGCCGGCGAGAGAAAGGCGTATGCGGCGGCCGTTGCCGCAGTACTGTGGGGAACTTCGCCGATGTTCCTGTTTTATTCCAGCCGGGCGCAATATGAAAGCTTCTCGATGCTGTTCACAGTTCTATGCCTGGTTGCCGCGGCGAGATTCGCGGAGCGAGGCGGGCGGCTGGCAGCCGCGGCGACGGGGATGTGCGCTAGTCTCGTCTTCCTGACGAAGTACAACGTCGGCGTGCTGCTGATGGCGGGGCTGTTTCTGGGGCTGGCGTGGCCCGAAATCCGCAAGCGGCTGGTGGCGGATCCGAGGGGCTTGCTCGAACAGGTGACGCGGCCATGGATTCTGCTCGTGGCGACGGCGATCGTGCCGGTGGCGCTTTGGTTGATGGCCGGCGAGGTGCGCCTGTTCATGAACTTTCTGAAGGGTTTT
This sequence comes from Candidatus Acidiferrales bacterium, assembly GCA_035314265.1. Classification (GTDB taxonomy): domain Bacteria; phylum Acidobacteriota; class Terriglobia; order Acidiferrales; family UBA7541; genus JOPF136. Next base: position 4,769 of record DATFZR010000318.1, on the reverse strand, counting down.
CCGTACGACGCGATGGACCTTGGGGCGCAATTTCTCTTTTTCCCGCGCTCGTTCTTTCAGGAATACATGGCGGTTCCCTTGCTGGGTGTTCTGGTGCTCGCGGGAGTGGCGTACTGGTCGCTGAAGGGGTGGGGCGAGCCGGGGATACGCGTGGCGCTCGTTTGCGGGTGGTTGAACGTGTTTGGAGCGGTGCTGCATACGACGAAAGACGGGCGCTACATCTGGGGCTCCGTCGCGCTCGCCACGGCGCTCACTGGCGCCTTTGTGGCGCGGGAGATGCCTCGCTGGCCGCGCTGGCAGAAAGTGCCGGCGAGCATCGCGGTGGCGCTGGGGCTGGTGTGGTCCGTATGGGCCGCGCCGGCGGCGGCGCAGACATTCTTTTCGAGAAACCAGACGGCGCCGACGGCAGAGCAGCAGCGCGCGCTGGAAGGGGCTCTCCAGTTCATCAGAGCAAATACGCAGCCCGGGCAGGCCATCTTCGTTGCCGGCGTGGCAGACTACGGAATCAACCTGAACATGATCCGGCAATTCCTTGCGAATCCGGTGACAGGGGCGGAGGGCGACATCCAGGCACTGCCGTGTCCTGTGACAGCTCCTGCATGGGGGTATCCCACCGAGCCCTCTCCGTTGTATGCCCAACTCTTGAGGGAGCAATTTGTCAAGACGCCGGGCGCGAGCCTCGTGGTGCTGGATCACGAGGCAGGCTCTCCCTATCGCGGGCGGTTGTATCCGTGGATTTTTTCCTGGCAGGAAAACTATCAGCAGGCTGCGGGTGACGTGGCGGGTTTGCAGAATGTAGCGGCGCTCGACACGCACACGGGTTTGCGCCTGACCGTTTACCGTCTCGTGCAGGGGCAGAAGCCGGCGCTTCCGTGAACGAGGATGCCGGCGGGCACAGAGCGAAAGAAGATTCCGTGGACTGGCGAGGCCCGGTGCTGATCCCCGCCCTTGTGTTTCTGGCCTTCGCCTGGTTGTTCGTTATGCTCCGGTCGAACGACACTTTTGCGGTGGATGGATCGAGCCGGTGCCTGGACGTGTATCGTCGCGGGACTCTTTTCTTTCACCCGAATAATCACCTGCTGTATCCGGCGAACGTGCTGGCCTGGACGCGTATGGCAGCCGTGCTGGGGATGAAGCCGGACGGGCCGATCGAGTATTTTGCGCTGGTCGAAGTCATGAACTGCCTTGCCGGCGCCGGCGCTCTGGGCATTCTCAGCTTTCTTATGTATCAGGCCACTTCTTCCTGGAGCTGGGCGATTGCGGGAACGGCGGGTTACGGGCTTTCGAAGGGCTTCCTCGAGTCGGCGACAAATCCGAACGAGCCGATGGTGGGCCTCTTCTGGAGTTTTCTGGCCGTGCTTGCCGCGTCGGCATCCTTCAAGGTGAAATCGAACTGGCCAGCCACGGTTTCGGGCTTGCTCTTCTCACTGGCCATGGCTTCGTATCAAACGATGATTCTGCTGGCGCCTGCGGCGATCCTCCTGCTTTGGCGGGGCGGCTCGGTGGAAGAAAGAGCCGGCGCAGCCGCGCCCCGGAGATATTCGAGGATCGGCGTCTTCGCGCTGAGCGGCGTGGCGAGCAGCGCGTTGATTTACGGCTGGGCGTATTGGCGCTCGGGGACTCAAGGGCTGGCGGCAATGATCCAGCGTTTCTTCAGGCACGAGGATGCGAGGGCCTATCTGGGTGTAAGCGTCGAAAGGGCGGTCAGTGTTCCGATCGGGATGGTCCGCAACATTTTCCCCGTGCTCGTGCACTTCCGGAGCGTGCATGAAGCGCTCGCGGAGCAAAAGCTGCAGCTTGTCGTTCTCTTTCTTGTGTTGCTCGCTTTCTGCGCGTTCCTGGGCTATTGCATCGCACGGTTGGCGGGGAATTGGAGCGAGCTTTCGCAGGCGCGAAAAACGGCGGTAGTCGCCGCCAGTGCCGGTTTCTTATTCTCTTGCGCCCCGCTGTTTATTTGGTTTTCAAACTACGATAAGTTCTGGCTGCAGCCTCTGGCCTGCCTCGCTTTCTTTCTGGTGATTGCACTCGGCGCCACTCCGCGAGAGGCGCGGCGTCCTTCCCTGGTCTTCCGGGCCGCACCGGCTCTTCTTCTGGCCGGAGTGCTCACAAACATCACTTGGGCTGTCCCTGCTCACACGCGGCCAAATACTGAATTTGAGGAATCGCGGCGACTGGCGGGACTGATTGGGCCGGACGACCTGCTGGTGGGCGATTGGGACAACGTCTCGGGGGCATATGGAGCCGTTTGGGCCCGCGATGGCCACATGATTTCTTTTCCGTACGATGCAGTTCTGTATGGAAAAGAGGCGACCTCGCGCCTGCGGGAAGCCATATTGAAAACGAAGGAGAAGGGCGGGCGGGTCTATTTTCTCTCCGTGCTGGACATAACGGAACGCGCCTGGAACTTGTTTCTCGCGCCGAAATGCGGAGTTCCGTATTCGGATCTGGATTCTTACCGGCTGCATTCCAAAGTCATCGCAAGATTTGAAGGCCGCGATGGCCCGGTTGCGTTGCGGCAGCTTGATCTTGCGAGTTTCGAGTGAAGCCGGCCGGGTATGAACGCTGAAATGAATAGCCCGCGCATCACCGCGCTGATTGGCGCGTACAACCACGAGCGTTTTATCGCCGAAGCGATTGAAAGCGTGCTGAGCCAGGATTTTCCTGCCGCGGAGATGGAAATCCTGGTGGTGGACGACGGCTCGACGGATGGCACGCCGCAAATCGCCGGGCGATATGGGGCACGGGTACGCTGCATCGGGAAGGAGAACGGCGGCCAGGCCTCCGTTTTCAACCGCGGTTTTGCGGAAGCGCGAGGCGAGATCATCGCGCTGCTCGACGGCGACGATGTGTGGCTGCCGGGCAAAGTGCGCGCCGTGGTGGACGAGTTCGAGCGGAATCCGGATGCCGGCCTCGTCTACCATCCGAACCAGGTGTGGAATCCGGAGAAGGGCATCTGCGTCAACACGCATTTCCACGCGGTCTCCGGCTGGGTGCCGGGATCGCTCTCGCGCATGGTCACCTATGGCGATTGTTCCACCTCGGGGATGGCGGTACGGAGAAGCGTGGTCCAGAAGCTGCTGCCTGTGCCGGAAGGCCTGGCCATCTATGCTGATATGTACCTGGCATGCCTGATGATTTTCGTTGCGCCCGTTGCGGCGCGCCCCGAATACCTGACGCGCTACCGGCAACATGCGGAAAACCTTACTTCGTTTGCCTCGGGCGACCGCGCGCGCCAGGAGCGCCGCTGGGCCTGCTACGCGGAGGCGATCTCCCAGGTGCGTGCCTGGCTCGCGGCGCATGGCCATGATCCGCGCACCGGGGAGATTGCCGCGTTTTTGAAGCACCAGGAACTGACGGCGCAGGAGATGCGATTCGCGCTCACGGCCCCGGGCCGCTGGGAGTACTTCAGCTTTCTGCGCGAGCACGCGGCGGTCCACCGCCCGCTGTGGACACGCGGCTACCGTGCTTTCCAGGCCGGCACTTCGCTGCTGGCGCTGGCGCTCGGATATCGCGGCTATGAAGCGCTGCGCGAAACATACCGCGGGAAGCAGCCCCTCCAACAGTTCCGGGCAGCGTTGATTCCAGACGAGAGGGCGGAAGTGGCGCCGATTCCTGCGCACACTCCCGGAGAGAGTGCGCGCGCGGCGGGAGGACAGGGTGCGTAAGGCCCCTTCCAGCTCCCCGCTTCCTGTGGTCAGCGCGATCATCAATACATACAACTACGGGCATTTTGTGGAAGAGGCCGTGGAGAGCGTGCTCGCGCAGGAATACCCAGCGGAGCTGTTGGACGTGATCGTGGTGGACGACGGCTCCGCGGACGACACGGCCGAGCGTATGAAGCGGTTCGGGGAACGCGTGCGGTATTTTGCCCTTCCCCACCGCGGGCAGGCCTCGGCGCTGAATTTCGGCATTGGGCAGGCGCGTGGGGAGATTGTGGCCTTTCTGGATGCGGACGACCTGTGGGTGCCGCAAAAGGTGCGCAGGGTGGTAGACGCGATCCAGGCTGCGCCCGACGCCGGACTGGTGTATCACGCGTTTGTGCCGTGGCGCACGGACGGACGGCCCGTGGCGCAGCAGGATTTCCAGGCGCTTTCCGGCCACCTGACCACTGACATTCGAAAGCTCCTGGCGTTCGACGGGCAGGCCACGTCAGGCCAGGCGTTCCGGATGGAAGTGCTTCAGCAGATGTTGCCGTTACCAGAGGCTTTCCAGTTGGGATGCAGCGACGGCTACATGGCTTACAACAGCATATTCGAATGGCCTGCGGTGGCCATAGCGGAGCCGCTGGCGCGCTACCGGATTCACGGCGAAAACCATTTCAGCTTCGACAAACGGGACCCTGAAAAGCTGAAGGCAAAGCTCTCCACGTGGCGCGCCCTCATGGGGGAGCACCGCAGCTGGCTCGAGCGCCGGGGTCACAACCTGCAATCGCCGGCAACGGCGGCATTCCTGCTCCGGCAGGAGATCACGGCGGAGCTGCTGGAATTCGGTATCGAGAACCCCGGGCGCGCCGCCTACTTCCGCCATCTGCGGAAAGAGTTGAAGCTCTATGCGCCGATCTGGTCGCCGTCCTATCGCATGTTCAAGGCCGCATCGGCCGCCGCTGGATTCCTGCTCGGATTCGAGAGGTCTCATTCGTTGCGTAAGACATATCAGCACTCGGTGGCGCTGCGGGCGAAGCGGGAAGCAGTGGCGCCGCGGATGAGGCGGCGGAATCTTTCGAAGGCGGCCAGCGCCCGATGAAGTGCAGCGCGCGGGGAAAGGACACG
>DATFZR010000317.1:0-2830 GCA_035314265.1 Candidatus Acidiferrales bacterium | reverse complement strand
CTCGCGCATGAACGTGACGTTCCGGCTGCCGGATGAAGAGTTGGAGAAAGCGTTTGTGGCTGAAGCGAAAGCCCGCGGCATGATCGAGTTGAAGGGGCATCGCTCCGTCGGCGGGATTCGCGCGTCGCTCTACAACGCCGTAACGCTGGAAGCCGTGCAAACGCTTGCGGGATTCATGCGGGAATTCAGGGAGAAGCGCGCAGGCTGAAGCCTGTGCTACAAAGGCCTACCAGCGGATGTCCGTCTCCACCGGCTTCGCGTAATCCACGCCGTCCACCTCAAAGCCGAACAGGTTCTTGAAGCCGCGGTCGAAGCCCGCAAAGTCCGATAGCTCCGCCAGATTTTCCGAGGTCACCTGTGGCCAGAGCATGCCCACTTCCGCCTGCACATCCGCGCGCATTTCGCGGTCGTCCAGGCGGATGCGCCGCGCACCGTCCGTGGCCGGAGGCTTTCCCGCAGCGAGAACCTGAAGAAACAGCCGGCGCATCTGCGCCGCCGCGTCTTCGTCAATCTCTTCCTGCTGCATCACCTTGAAGAGCAGGCTCATATACAGCGGCACAACGGGAATTGCGGAGGAGGCCTGCGTGACGATGGCTTTATTCACGGAAATCCAGGCGTGGCCTTTCACGCGTTTGGCCAGCAGCGTTTCCAGTTCCGTGGCGGTTTTTTCGAGGTCGAGCTTCGCGCGGCCGATCGTGCCGTCCCAGTAGATGGGCCAGGTAAGAGTCGGCCCGATGTAGGAGTAGGCCACGGTGCGGGCGCCCTCGGCCAGCAGGCCCTCCGCCAGCAGCGCCTCAATCCAGAATTTCCAGTCTTCGCCGCCCATCACGGCGACGGTATCGGCAATTTCCTGGTCGCTCGCGGGCTGTATGGTGATTTCCTGCACCTTCTTCGTGCCCAGGTCGATCGTTTTGTTCGTGTAAGCTTTGCCGATAGGTTTGAGCGTGGAATTGTGCGTCACGCCGGTGCGCGGATGCGTGCGTTTGGGCGAGGCCAGGCTGTAGACCACCAGGTCCACGGGCGCCATCTCTCGCTTCAGGATTTCGATGGCGGCGCGTTTTGCCTCGTCGGCAAAAGCGTCTGTATTCAGGCTGGCGGCATGCAGGCCGTCGCCCTGCGCCAGGCGGTGGAACGCCGCGGTGTTGTACCAGCCGGCCGTGGCCGTGCGGTCGCCCTCCGGCGGCCGCTCGAAAAAGACGCCGAGCGTGCGCGCTCCGTAACCCCACCCCAGAGCCACGCGCGAGGCCATGCCGTATCCCGTCGAGGCGCCAATCACCAGCGCGTTGCGGATTCCGGCAGGACGGCCTCCCGAGCCAGCCAGGGCCGTCCGGACCTCCTGCACCTGGCGTTCAACGTTTTTCGCGCAGCCTTCCGGGTGCGCATTGACGCAGATGAAGCCGCGGGAGCGTTGCGTAACCACCTGTGCGGGCATGAGAGTATCCCTATTCCAGGAATCTTCGGTGCTGCGGTCAGGATTCTACGACATCGAGCGGCTGTTCGGGCGAACGTTCCAGAGCGGCCGCTGCCTTCTCTTCCTCGTAACGATCCGTGCGCGGCAGGCGCTCTGCCACCCCCAGCCACACCGCCGCGCCCGCAACAAGAAAGAACGCGGCAAAGCGCAGCCACGCGAGCGGCCCGGCCTCGAGCCCCAGCCGCCCGCCCAGGCGCCAGGCGGCCCACGCGGCAAGTTGTGAGGGCACCACGGTCCACGCGGCCACGTAGAACCAGGCGCGCTCCGCGCCTTCGTGGAGCGTGGTGCGGCGCGCGCGCGGCGTCACGTCCAGCAGCGTGGCCAGCACAATGGCGGCGGCCAGGGGGTAATACAGCCAGCGGTAGAGGTCGCCCAGCCGCCACTCGCCCGTCACTACGGCCAGCACCAGTCCGATCGCGTTCAACGCAAACGGCACCAGCAGGTCAATCCATGCCGCCGTGTAGCAGACCACGCGGAAGGGCAGGTTCGGCTGGCTCACCCCCCAATGCGTCACGTAGGGCTGGAACTCGCAGCCCGGCAACCGGCCCACGTGTCCGCGCCAGGCGCACACGATCACCACGGCGGCCAGCCAGTAAAGATGCCGGACGTCAGGACCCTTCGCGTACAACGCGTAGGTCAGGTTGCCGGGCAGAATGAAAAATACCCACACCCACAGCGGCACGTGCAGCGCGCGGTAGTAGGTCTTGTTGCGCTCGCGGGTGACGGCTCGCTTCATTTTTCCAGCAAGAATGTCCCGGTGGAATTGTAGCGCAGGCCTTCAGGCCGGCGTCCCCGCAATTCTCCGGGCGCGAGCGGGTGCGGTGTGTGTCTGGCGGCAGGCGCCTTGGCGGGGGGGCCTGACGGCGGATGCCGGCCTCAAGGCCGGCGCTACTCGTCCAGGTTGAGCATCAGCAGGCGCGGCTCCGTCATTTCTTCGATGGCGTAGCGCGGGCCCTCTCGGCCGATGCCGGATTCCTTGGAGCCGCCGTAGGGCATGGTGTCCACCCGGAATGTGGGCACCTCGTTGACCATCAGCCCGCCCACTTCCACCTGCCCGAAGGCGCGGAAGACGTTGCCGATATCACGGGTGAAGACGCCGGCCTGAAGGCCGAAGCGCGAAGCGTTGATCTGCACCAGCGCCTCGTCGAACGAGTCGTAGGGCGCCACGGTCACCACGGGGCCGAAGACTTCCTCGCAGTTCACGGGCATGTCCGGCTTCGTGTTCACCAGCACCGTGGGATCCATCATGGAGTCGCGACGCCGCCGACCGCACAGGGAGCGCGCGCCGCCGGCAATCGCGTCGCTGATCCAATCGTCCACGCGTTCGGCCGCGCCGCGCGTGATCATCGGCCCCACATC
>DATFZR010000316.1:0-4515 GCA_035314265.1 Candidatus Acidiferrales bacterium | reverse complement strand
TGTCGCCCCCGCGTTTGAAGGAACCACCCCCGATGCCGCCTGCCATCACCCTGGGGGCCGCAATCGGCGCTGCCGCGCCCGTAACCTGCACCGTCTGCGCATTTGCCCCGACCTGCAATTGCATGTCATTCGACGTTTCTTCCGCCCCGTTCACCACGACGTTGTTCACGACGAGATGCGCGAATCCTGTCCGCTCTGCTTCCACCCGATAGCTTCCTTCCGGCAGGCCGCTGACATCGTAATCGCCGGAGTCATCCGTGCTCGTCGTAGCCACCAAGTTGTTGCTGGCGTCGTACACACGCACGGTCGTATTCGGCACGTTCGCTCCGCTGGGATCCGTCACCGTGCCGGTGATGGTGCCTTCTCCCGGGATCAGCGTGGCCGCGTGCGTTTGCGGTTCGAGCTGCACGCTTTCCGGCAGCGGCACCACCGGCCGCCGCGAGTAATACGGCTGGGAGAGCTGTTGGATAAACGATTGCGGCGCTCCGGCCACGAGCGACAGCTCCACGTTCTCCCAGTCCTCGCCGACGGTGTTGTCCACGATGGCCCAGCCCTGCAGCAGCGGCTTTGCGGCGGCCTTTGTGGGCATCACGATCCGGTACGTCGTCTTCCACAGCGGCACCTCGCTGATGTAGCTGACAAACAACTGCCGGTCGCCGGCGCCCGCGGAGGCAATCGTCATGCGGCGCAAATCCTGGAGCCGCGTGGAAGCGATCAGGTTCAGGTAGCGGCCGACTTCCATGTTCAGGTCGCGCTCCACCAGGCGCACGCTCGTGGCCGTGCCCAGTTCCGCCGTGCGCACCTCGCCGGCGTCGGTGATCAAAGAGATCTCGTCGTAGGCGCTCGTTTGCCCTTCTTTCGTTGTGCGCGTTTTGCGCTCCACGGAGAGCAGCCGCCCGGCAATCGCGCCGCTGCCCGAGCGCACTTCCAGACGCGCCCCGCGCAACGCGCTCAGGAACTGGCTCACCGTTGTTTGTTCGCCCAGCGGCAGGCGCAGGGCCCCCAGCCGCTTCGATAGAGGCGCTTCCGAGTTGTAGTTCACACCCGTGATGCGGCCGCCGCCCAGGTCCAGCACCGTCAGCGAGGCGAGCACATCGTTCAGTTGCCCGCTCGTAAAATCAATCGTCAGCGCCTGATTGCCGCGCACGCGGCCCAGATGCTCGAAGTAGCCCACTCCGTTTTTGTAGAGCACCACGCGGCGCACCGGCAGCTTCGCGCCCGAGGTTTCCGCCTCGCCTCCGCCGGCAGCCTCGCGCGCCGCAGCAGGAGCCGCTCCGCCTTCGGGTGGCGCAGGTTTCGCGGCCGGCTTTTGCTGTGAATTGGCAGTCCAGGCAATCAACACAAAAATCGAGGCACCGACAAGAAAACGGGGCATGGGGACGCCTCCCTTTCAGCAGAAGGTACACGAGTTTAGACACCATTCAGCGACAAATTGCCGCCCCAGGCGGCTCAGCCACTCCCGGCTGAGATCTCGTCCTCCACCCAATCCAGGGGCCCGGAACTGCGCGTCACAATCTCCGCCTGCCCCGCATCAAAGTGTGGCCCCCTGCCCAGGCAGGCGGAAAACACAAGAACGAGGAGACCTCATGACTTACGGCGGAAAAGAACTAGCCGGCGCATTCCGTACCGTGCGCAAGAACACGATTCAGGTTGCGGAAGACATTCCGGAGTCCAAGTACAGCCATGTGGCGGCGCCGGAGGCGCGCTCCGTGGCGGGCATGCTGTCGCACGTGGCCATCGCGACGCGCCTGTGGATTGAGATGAGCCACAGAGCCCCGCGATCGCTCGTCGGTTTCGATTTTCTGAAGTTCGTCGAGCCCATCAAAGCGGAAGAAGCCAAGCCCAGGACAAAACCGGAACTCCTCGAGCTGCTGCGCACCGAGGGAGAGAAATTCGCAACGTGGCTGGAAACGCTGACTCCCGAATTCCTGGCCGAAACGATCACCGAGCCGGACGGGAAGACCCAGAAGTCGCGGCTCGAACGGATCCTCGGCGCCAAGGAGCACGAGATGCATCACCGCGGCCAGTTGATGCTGATCGAGCGCCAACTGGGCATCACTCCCCACCTGACGCGCCAGTTCAACGAACGCGTCGCCCAGATGCGCGCCGCCCAGGCCCAGACCGCCAGCGTTTCGTAGGGCTTGCGGCTCACGGTCAACATCCGGCCAGGATGTTGACTCTGAGCGTTCTCGAGCGGAGAGCCGTTGGCCGGACGAAATCTGCCGGTCAACGGCATCGCTGCCGTGCTACCCCGCGGACCCTGCCGCGCGTCCCATCTGTTCCACCGTGGCTCGCAACACGCCAATGCTTTTCTCGAGCGCCGCGCGCTCCTCGGCAGACATTTCCGGCTCGAGCACCCGGCTTACGCCCTGCCGCCCGAGCACGCTGGGCAGCGAAAACGTCACGCCATATTTCGCGTGGTACGAACCCACGGGAATCGCCGCCCGCTCGTCGCGCAGAATCGCCTCAGCAATGCGGGAGGTCACCATGCCGATCCCCAGCCGGCTCGCGCCCGTTCCTTCGATGATGGTGATGTTCGCGTAGCGCACGTCCTGCTCGACGTCATGGCGAAATGTGGCCGCATCCTGCCCGCTGCGTTCGAGAAGCGCCGCAATCGGCGTTCCCGCCACGCGCGCTGAAGACCATAGAAACACCTGCGAGGTGCCGTGCTCTCCCACCACCTGCGCCTCGACGTACGTGGGGTTCACTTCGAGGCGGCGCGCCAGGTGCAGGCGGAAGCGCTGCGAATCGAGAAACGTGCCGCTGCTCAGCACGCGGCCGTGGCCTGCGAGCTGCCGCGCCAGATCCGCCAGCGGGTCGGGCGGGTCCGTCACCACCAGCAGCAGCGCCTCGGGCGCCACGGCTACCACGCGGGGAATGATGTCGCGGTAGACGCCCGCGTTCGTATCCAGCAGGCGCAGCCGTCCGGCCGGATCGCTGCGGTTCGTCGCGCCACCGGCCTTCTCGTTGATGCCCGCGGTGACGATCACCAGCAGCGCGCCGGCGAGGTCGGCGTAGTCCCCGGCGCGAAGCTCCACGGAAGGAGAAAGCGTCGCGCCATATTGGAGGTCGGCCACCACGCCCTTGGCCAGCGCCTGATTTTTGTCCACCACGGTCACCTGGCACGCGGTGGTCCCTCGCGCCACCAGGGAGATCAGGCACGCCGTGCCTACGCCGCCTGCGCCGATGATTCCAACTTTCATGTTGGCGTCCCTCCTTCTAAGTTTGGCAAGAGTACAGGACCCTGGAATCGGCTCCGGCAATCGCCGGCGACCCGCGTCGTAGGGGCGCACTCATTTGGCGGGTGTGCGCCCTCCCAGTGATTCGCGGATGACTCGTGATGTGCCTAAGTGCCGAGGAAAGCCGCCAGACGATTCAGGTCAGCTCACTGCCTTGGTTCGACGGGCCCAGTCGTCGTAGTCGAAGGCCTTCAGGTCTTCAAAGCGGCGCGGCGCCACGGACGAGGTCTCGTCTTCAAGAGCTGGGAACATCTCGTTGAACTCCCCTGAAACAACCAAAGAATGGAGATCGGGGACAGTCAATGCGCGCACGTAACGGCCGAGCCGGACGAGGAAGTTACGTTCCACCCGCCGGACAGGCGAGGACTTCGAAAACAATCTGATGAGATCGTGGGTCCTTCCGGTCGTTTGGCCGGCGCCCGCCTTCATCAGCACATGTCCAGAGCGTTTCATCACCGATCCTTGCTTACCCCTGACCGTTCGCCCTAACAACTCCAGGTTCTTTATCGAAGATAATCCAAATCAGCCGACAATTCCACCGCGCGCTTCTCATCGGCGTAGAAATACCTGCCGTCGTTCTTTCGCACAGGGCTTACGCGCCGGGAACGTCCGTACGGAATCAGTTTGCATCCCTCTTTGTACTTTTCAAAGAGCTGCCGGTCACCGGGTGCTGCTCTAATTCTGTGTTGCTGAGGGCCATGGATCACCAACCTTCCGCTTCTTGCGAAACGAATCAAGGGTGGCAGCTATCTCCTCCACTTGGATTTTGGCCCGTAGCAACCTCCTTTCTGTTAGGGCGATGAGGCCATCCCACCCCTCTATTTTACTCTCATTTAGAATAAGATTCCTATTGCTTTTCTTGTTCATGTTTGGCACAATCCTTTCGAGGAAGTAAAATGACTACTCAAATGAAGGCCCTCCGAGAACAGTGGACGCGAAAGCTCCATGAGCTTCTGCAACAGCGCAGGAATACCGACCGCCAAATAATCGGCCTTCAACAGATGCTGAAGGGGGCCGCAGTCTTGACCGAAGACCCGATTCCCAGCGAACTCACGCTTGACCCCGTACCGCTGCCGCCCGGACTTGAAGAGATTAGAACCCTTGGATTGACTGAGGCAGTCCGGCTTGTTTTGGAAAGGTCCGGCCATCCGTTGAACGCCAAGCAAATTCGTGACCGTCTCGAAAGCTACGAATACCCCTTGATGCAGTCGAATCCAATGGCTGCTGTGCATCAAGTCCTGAAGAGGCTGCTGAAACAAAAAGAAATCAGAACCGG
>DATFZR010000315.1:0-4044 GCA_035314265.1 Candidatus Acidiferrales bacterium | reverse complement strand
AGCACGGGGAGTGGAAGCACATCGCGAAACTCATACGCAAACACTTCCTGGCGCGGGCACCCCAGGCCCACAAAGAGGATGGAGGCTCCCGAGGAACGGATGCGCCCGGCCAGCTCCGCTTTTTCCTCCGGATTGAGCCGGCGAAATTTGGAAGGCTCCATGCCCGCGATCGAAATTCCCGGGAAGCGCTCGTCGAGCGAACGCCGCAAAGCCGCCAGCACTTTCGGTGTGCTTCCATAAAAGTAGAGGGGAAGCCCCTCTTCTGCCGCGCGCGCACACACTTTGAGCGTGAGGTTCGGCCCGTAGACGCGGTCCGGCAGGCCCGCGCCGTGCAGCCAGTTCAGCACCCAGCGCACAGGTTGGCCATCCGGCACCAGAAGATCGAACCGGTTCAAGCGGAATTTGTGCTCGCGGTCGAGCACTCCGGTCATCACGCCATGTACGGCGAGCGCGGAGACGGCGGCGCTGCGCCGCTCGCGCGCGGCGCGCACCACGAAACGGATGGCTGCTTCGTAGTCCACCGCATCCATCAGGATGCCAACGACGTTCTTTTTTCCTTCATTGAGCATTCGCCCCTCCAGCGCTCGCAATTGAAATCGTAGAGCTCCTGCAGAATCAGCGGCACGTCGTAGCGCAGGCTCCAATCCGGATAGTGTTCCTGGAAGTGTGAAATATCGCTGATCCACCAGATGTGGTCGCCGCAGCGGTTCTGGTCCACGTACTTCCATTGCATGGGTGTGCCGGTGATTTGCTCGCACAGCGAAATGGCCTCCAGCATCGAGCAGTTGCTGTGCCGCCCGCCGCCGATGTTGTAGACCTCGCCGGGACGCGGATGTTTGAAAAATTCGTGGAAGGCCAGGATCAGATCGGCGCTATGGATGCTGTCGCGCACCTGCTTCCGCTTGTAGCCGAAGATCGTGTAAGGCTCGCCCGAGACGGCGCATTTCATCAGGTAGGCCAGAAAGCCGTGGAGCTGCGTTCCCGAGTGATTCGGGCCCGTCAGGCAGCCGCCGCGGAAGCAGCCGGTGGTCATGCCGAAATAGCGCCCGTACTCCTGCACCAGCAGGTCGGCGGCCACCTTGGAGACTCCAAACAAACTGTGCGTCGTGCGGTCAATGGACATGGACTCGGGGATGCCCTTCGCCGCGTACGGATGGCTCGGGTCCAGCTCCCAGCGCGTGGCCTGCTCCACGAGCGGCAGGGAGTTGGGCGTGTCGCCGTAGACCTTGTTGGTCGAAGTGAAGATGAAGACCGCGTTCGGAGCGAATTGGCGCGTGGCCTCGAGCATCACCGAGGTTCCGTTTGCGTTCACGGTGAAGTCCACCATGGGATGGCCCGCGGCCCAGTCGTGCGACGGTTGCGCGGCCGTGTGGATCACCAGCGCGACGTTGTCTCTGTAGCGCCCGAAGAGTTTGGTAATGGCGCCGCTATCGCGAATGTCGATGTCGTAGTGGCGATAGCGCGGGATCGCCGTGCGCAGGCGGTCGCGATTCCACGCGGTGGAAGCCTCCTCGCCGAAGAACGAGGCGCGCATGTCGTTGTCGATGCCCACAACGTCCATGCCCAGAGAAGAAAAGTAGGCGACCGCTTCCGAACCGACCAGTCCGGCCGAGCCGGTGATGATGGCGACGCTCATGGCATTGCTCCTGTGAACCTGGGATTTGGATCCTGGGCTGAAAACTGGGGCATCTAGCCGGCCAGCGCCACTTCCGGCCGTGCCGCGCGGCCGAGCGCCCTTTCGTAGATATCCATCAGCAGCGCGTAGTTGCGGCGGGCCGTGTAGCGCTTTTCGTACTCGCGCCTCGCGGCGCGGCCCATCGCAGACATTTCCGACGGATGATTCCAGGCCCACGCGGCGTGCAGCGCCAGGTCCTGCGCGTCGCCGGGGGAGAAGTGCAGCCCGGTCACGCGATCCGCCACGAGTTCCTGCATGGCGCCCAGCCGCGAGCAAACCACCGGCGTTCCGCAGGCCAGGGCTTCCACGATCGCGATGCAGAAGGTTTCGTACCAACCGCTGGGAACGATTGCCAGCCGCGCGCCCTTCATGGCACGGAAGGTATCGTCGCGAGAAAGTTGGCCGCGAAACGTCACGCCCTGAATATTCCGTTCCCGCACCATGGTTTCGAGTGAGGCGCGCTCCGGCCCGTCTCCAACGATTTGCAGCGGGAAGCGCACGGGAAGCACCTCCCAGGCGCGAAGGAGCGTATCGAGCCCCTTTTCAGCGGAGAGGCGTCCCACATACAACGCGTAAGCCCCCGCGCCTTCTCTGGGGCCCGGGTCCGGGTCCACGAAATTCGGTTTGACCACGATCCTGTCCGCGGGAAAACCGGCTTCGATGAATTTCTCGCGCGAGAACTCCGTCAAAGCGATGTAGCAATCAATCGAGTCCTGCCAGGTGTGCATGCGCCGGTGGCAGACCAGCGTTGCGGCAATTGCGGCCGTGGCGGCCCTGGAGCCGCGGTAGCAGCCGTGACGCACGCCATTCCACAGGCTGCCGCTCACGCAATCCTCGCAGACTGTGCCGTTCCGGTAGAAGAATGCCCCGGGGCACATCCAGCGGAAGTTGTGAAGGGTCTGCACCAGCGGAATCGACTTTTCCCGGCACGCGCTGTAAATGGCGGGCGAGATCATCACAAACGTGTTGTGAACGTGCACCAGGTCGGGCGCCTCGCGCGCCAGCAGGCGCGAAAAGTCGCGCCGCACGCCCGACGACCACACCGTGTTGATCGGCAGCGCCAGCCGCTCGATCGGGGTGAAGTCCTGGATTTCCGAATTGCTGCGCTGAAAAACCACAACGCGGTGGCCCGCGCGCTCGAGCATGGTCCGTTCCTGCTCGAACACAGCGTCTTCACCGCCGCGCTGCTGATATGAGTTGTGAACCAGAACGATTTTCATGGCGCGGTCTTTCGGTTCCTGCCGGACTACCGTGCGTTGGTTTGCACGACGTGCGCCCTGCCGCCGGACGCCACCAAACCGTCCGGGTCGCGCAAGCACCCTTCAAGCGCCCGTACCAACTCGCCGGCGAGCGCAGCAGTCGTTTTCAGGCGCGAGGCGTCAGGTCGCGCAATTTCCCCCGCCAGGGCCGAGCGGAGTTTTCCTTTGAACTCCAGCGGATCGAGCGGATCAAATATGTTCTGCGGCGGGAAAAGCTCCCCGGCGCATCCCGCATACTTCGAGCAGAGCACAGGAATGCCGGAAAGCACGGCCTCGTTGGCCACCAACCCCCAGACATCTTCAAGCGTGGGGAAAACCAGAATGTCGCCGCTGCGATATACGGAGGCCATCTTCTCCGGCGGCCGCGCGCGCTGGAAATGCACGTTTTCGAGGCCCAGATCTTTCGCCAGCCGCTCCAGCATCGGTCCATCCCGCCCGCCGCCCACCAGCAGCAGCGAAAACTTCCGGCCTTCCCGCTGCAAAGAAGCCGCCGCATGGAACAGCGGCTCAATCCCTTTGCGCGCGATCAGCGAGCCCACGCAGAGCAGCACGGGACGCAGGCGAATTAAATCCGTGGTTTCGTCACCGCCGGCGGCGTGCTCGCTCGAGTGTCCTGCGAACCGCCGCTCGTCTACCGCGTTCTGTACTTCCACAATCGCTCCGCGTCCTATGCCGAGCGAGAGCAGATACTCGGTAGACGTCTGCCCGTAGCTGATCCACCGGCGAGCCCACCTGGAGATCGCCGCTCGCACCGCACGCCGCGCAACGCCGATGTTGCGCTCGGTGTGCGGCGTGCCGCCCCACCAGACCCACACCGGTTTGCGGAAGAGCGTTCCGTATGCCAGCGCCACCAGTGTGCGAAATCCCATCTCATTGCTGATCAGCACCTCGGGACGAAAACGCAGCAATTCCCAGATAAAGCCGGGCGTGAAGTGAATGTAGCGGCGATCGAGCAACCTTCCGTTTTCTTTCCGCTTCGTGGATATCTGGAAACCCCAGGCGCGTTTCACCTGCGCGTTGGTGAGCCTCTTTTCGGTGTCGCGCCACGTCTCTCTGTCCTCTTCCATGCCGCCGTGCAGGACAAGAAGATTGAAGTGGTCCGCCAACGCG
>DATFZR010000314.1:0-4446 GCA_035314265.1 Candidatus Acidiferrales bacterium | reverse complement strand
CGTGTACAAAAGCTCGGGCTCGGGATGGCAGAGCTACAACAACGGAAGCTGGAATTCCGTGAACTCTTCTCAGGCCCAGCAGCAGGCGAAGAGCCAGGAGCAGCAACATCAGGCCAGCGGGCAGAGCAGCGCCGACCGCTCCGGATCGTCGAGCTTCAATTCGCAGGAAATGAATCAAGACAAGCAGGACCGGGACAGAGGCGACACGCAAAGCCAGCGCTCCAGTGGTGGTTGGGGCGGCGGTGGTGGAGGTCGCTCGAGCGGCGGCGGAGATCGCTGGGGTGGCGGCGGCGGTGGCGGTGGCGATCGTGGCGGTTTTGGCGGCGGTGGAAGGCGCTGGTAGCGGTACGGTCACGGCGAGTGTCACCGGCTGTTGGTATGGAGGGCACGACGCGTCGTGCCCCTACGACTCTGGCGAGCGCGTGATCTGATTGAGTAGGTATCTCACTCGGGGCAGGCGGCGCCTTTGTGGACCCACGTGGCGATGTCCTTTGCGAACTCCGCGCGGCTGAGCGGCGGGAGCGTGCGGCCATCGCCTGGATTCCATCCCCAGCCTACGAGCGGGTCTGAGCTGACGTGCTCGATGATTTGCTCGAGCGTTTTCCCGCCGTTGCGCGCCGGGTCTTTCAATTGCTCGCAGAACTCGTGCACCGTTTTCCCCTGAATCACCATCGGCATTTTTGGCGGCGGCAGCTTCCAGACGGCAGCGCCGGGAGGCATGTGCAACCCCGGCGTGTTTTCCCGCTGGTGGCACGTGGCACATTTCAGGGCGTACTTCCCGTTGCCGTCGGGGCCGCGCTGCACGTTCTGCGCGTGCGGATGGCTGTCGTTGCCCTGGAGCGGGCGGTCGCCTGACGGGTGGCAGTTCATGCAGCGCGGGTGGTAGAAGACGGGCGCGGCGGCCAGAAAGGCCGCGCGGGCGCCGGCGTCATCATGCGCCACTGCGGCGCGCGCGTTTGCGGTGCGCGCTCCCGGGCGCTCCGCGTGCGTCGCGGTGACGCAGAGGGCCGCGGCCAGCGCGAGCATTCCCACCGCGCCGCCAATCGCTGTGAATCCGGGTCCGGCATTTTGTTTCATCTGGCCTCTCCTCGAACGTCCGGGCCACCTTATCGTTTTCAGTCCCCGCCTCTGAAAGGCGGGCTACACGTCTCAGGCTGGGCGCAGATCTTCGGCGCGAATCGGCAGGCGGCGGATGCGCTTTCCCGTGGCCGCGAAAATCGCGTTGCACAGGGCGGGCGCAACGCAGGGAACGCCGGGCTCGCCGATGCCTCCCTGCTTCTCCGTGCTGGGCACGATGTGCACCTCGATTTCCGGGCACTCGTGGATGCGCAGCATCGGATAGTCGTTGAAGTTGCCCTGCTGCACGCGGCCGTTGGCAAAGGTGATTTCGCTGCGCAACGCAGCGGTGAGTCCGAAGACGGCCGCTCCCTCGATTTGCGCCTTCACCGTGTCTGGATTCACCACCGGGCCGCAGTCCACCGCGCACACCATACGGTGTACGATCACTTCGGCCTGCTTCGAGACGGAGGCTTCCACCACGTACGCCGTGTAGCTGCCGAACGAATCGTGGACGGCGATGCCGCGTCCGTGTCCGGCAGGCAGCGGCCCGCCCCAGCCGGCCTTCTCCGCGGCGAGTTCGAGCACGCGAAGGTGCCGCGGGCTCTTGGCCAGCAGCGTGCGGCGCAGCTCGCAGGGATCTTTTTGAGCGGCGTAGGCCAGCTCGTCGAGAAAACTCTCCACCACAAACGCCGTATGCGTATGCCCCACGGAGCGCCACCACAGCGTGGGCACGGGCAGTTTGGGGCTGTGCAGGTCCACGTAGATGTTGGGAATCGCGTAGGGCATGTCTGCGGCGCCCTCCACCGAGGTCCCGTCAACGCCGTCCTTGATCATTATGGATTCGAACGGAGTGCCCGCGATGAACGACTGGCCCACGATGGTCTGCTTCCACGCGGAGATGTTGGCCTTTTCGTCCACGGCGCCCGAGAGGCGATGAAGAAAGTACGGACGGTAGTAGCCGCCGCGCATATCGTCTTCGCGCGTCCACATGAGTTTTACGGGGACGCCGGCGGCTTTCGAGACCTGCACCGCCTCCTGCACCATGTGGCAATCGGGCACGGCGCGGCGTCCGAAGCCGCCACCCAGGAACATGGTGTGCACGCGCACCTGCTCCGGCTTGAGGCCGGCGGCCTGCGCGGCGGTCATGCGGTCGAACGTCTGGAACTGCGTGCCGGCCCAGACCTCGCAACTGTCTGCACGCACGTCGGCCACGCAGTTCATCGGCTCCATGGTGGCGTGGGCCAGGTAGGGCACTTCGTAGATCGCGGCAAGCTGCGCGGCGGCGTGCGCCAGCGGGGGCTCGACGTCACCTTCTTTGCGCGCCACGGCGCCTGGGGTTTTGGCCAGCGCGGCGTACTCGGCGCGCTGCTTTTCCGTGCTGTAGCCGGCCATCGGTCCTTCGTCCCACTCGATCTTCAAGGCGTCGCGTCCGCGGCGCGCGGCCACGTAGCCGTCCGCGAGCACGGCGACTCCGCGGGGGATTTCGACGACGTTTCTCACGCCGGGGACGGCCTTTGCGGCGGTGGCGTCGAATGTCTTTACCTTGCCGCCGAAGACGGGCGGGCGCGCGAGGAGGGCGACGAGCATTCCCGGGCGCTCCACATCGATGGAGAAGATTGCGCTGCCGTTCGTCTTCGCCGGCGTATCGAGGCGATGGATCGGATTCCCGATGAGTTTGAAGTCTTTCGGGTCTTTCAGCTTCACTTCGGCGGGCGGCTTCCCTGCGGCGGCCTTGGCCACCAGATCGCCATAGGCGGCGCGGCGCTGGGAGGCGTCGTGAATCACCGCGCCGTTTTCCGTGCGGCACTCCGTGGGCGCGACGCCCCAAGTGCCGGCCGCCGCCTGGACGAGCATGGCGCGGGCCACGGCTCCGGCCTTGCGGAACTGCTCGTAAGACGACCACGTGCTCGAACTGCCGCCGGTAATCATGATTCCGAAGGCGGTGTGGTTGTAGGCAGGGTCCACGGGAGCAAATTCGCAGCGCACGCGCGTCCAATCGGCGTCAAGTTCTTCGGCGATTAGCATGGGCAGAGAGGTGTAGACGCCCTGGCCCATCTCCGCCTTGCCGATAATCACGGTGACGGCGCCGTCGGCACCCACCTTTACGAAAGCGTTCGGAACGAACTCGGCGGCGGGAGCGGCGAGCAGTGCCTCGCTGGGCGCGAGCGCGGAGAAATGCAGGCCGATGACAAGCGCGCTGGCGGCGCCGGCGCTGGTCTTGAGGAATGATCGGCGATCCACTTTTCTACGGAGCGCCCGGGGCGTGGGCGAAGCGACGGTAGCCATCAGGATTTCCCTTCTGCCATCATCGCGGCGGCGCGATGGATGGCGCGGCGAATGCGCGGGTACGTGCCGCAGCGGCAGATGTTGCCGGCCATGCCGTCGTTGATGTCTGTGTCGCTCGGATTCGGGTTCTCGCGCAGCAGGACGGCCGCGGCCATGATCTGCCCGGACTGGCAGTAGCCGCACTGGGGCACTTCCTCCTCGATCCAGGCGCGCTGGAGCGGGTGCGAGAGGTCGTTCGAGAGGCCTTCGATGGTGGTGACGTTCTTCCCGACCGCGCGCGAGACCGGAGTGACGCAGGAGCGCACCGCTTCACCATCAATGTGCACGGTGCAGGCGCCGCACAGCGCCATGCCGCAGCCGTACTTGGTTCCGGTGAGGTGCAGGTTCTCCCGCAGCACCCAGAGCAGCGGTGTGTGCGGATCGATATCAAGCGGCAGAGTCTTGCCGTTTACGGTGAGCGTGATCACAGTCAACTCCTCTCAGGCCAGAGTGTAGCGCGGGTTGGGCCGGGGAAATCAACAGGCTTGGATGCACAGCCTTCCCGGTGGTTAGGGAAAGGATGGGGAACTGCCATTCGCTTTTTTGCATGATATCGCCCCCTCCCTCTCTTAGTTGCTCATCCCCCTGATAGAAAAGGGGTTGCAGAAATCGGAAAGTTCAGTAGGCGCTCCATGCCTAAGTGCGGACAAGGATTACCGGACAAGCGCCCGTCGCTGGCCAGAAGCGGTGTTTCGGGAAGTTACGGCCGCCGCGTAGACAGGCAAGTATTTCTCGGCGTCGTCAAAAGCGACGGTCGGCGCAAAGAATCGCACACCTTGGCCGGAATAGGTGTCGAGGAGGTGTCGCACTTGGCGTCCCAGGACGGCACGGATGATGATGTTCGCGTCGAGAACGATCATCTCAGCTCAGCGGGTCGTACTCTTCTTGCGGCGACGCAGTTCCTTGAACTCCGCTACTAGCTGCTCTTCATCTACGTCCGCCAGTGCCTCGGCAAGACGGTCCGCTGCGGCCTTGAGTTCGGAGAGATCCGCCGTTTTCGGGCGCTTGCGGCGAGTGGGAACGTAGACGCCCAGAGTCTCGCCCCGCCGTGTGACAGCAACA
>DATFZR010000313.1:0-3174 GCA_035314265.1 Candidatus Acidiferrales bacterium | reverse complement strand
TACGCCGCGGTGCTGCCAGATGAGCTTTACGGCGTCGTCGAGAACGGTAAGGGTGGTGAGACCGAGGAAGTCCATCTTGAGAAGGCCGAGCTTCTCGAGGGCGTTCATGTCGTACTGCGTAGTGATTTCTTCGCGGTTCGATTTGTAGAGCGGGACGATCTCGACGAGCGGCTGGGGCGAGATGACGACGCCCGCGGCATGGGTGGAGGCGTGGCGGGCGAAGCCTTCGAGGCGCCGGGCTACGTCCATCAGCTCAACGAAGCGTTCGTCTTTTTCCACTGCGGCGCGAAGCTGGCCGGATTCAGCCATGGCCTTGTCGAGCTTGATGTTCAGCTCAGCGGGGACGAGCTTGGCGAGGCGGTCCACATCGGCGAAGGGGAGGTCGAGGGCACGGCCGGTATCTTTGATGGCGGCTTTTGCGGCGAGCGTGCCGAAGGTGATGATCTGGGCGACGTTTTCGCGGCCGTAGGTCTTGGTGACGTAGTCAATCACTTCGCTGCGGCGGCGCATGCAAAAATCGATGTCGATGTCGGGAAGCGAGATGCGCTCGGGATTGAGAAAGCGCTCGAAGAGCAGGTTGTACTGTAGCGGGTCCACATCGGTGATGCCGAGCGAGTAGCTGACCAGGCTGCCGGCGGCGGAGCCGCGGCCCGGGCCGACGGGAACGCCCTGGGCGCGGGCGTAGCGGATGAAATCCCAGACGATCAGAAAGTAGCCGGGAAAGCGCATCTTCTTGATGATGTCGATTTCGTAGGCGAGGCGGCGCTCGTACTCGGTGAGGGGATGGCTGAGGCGGCCTGCAGCGGCCATGCGCTCGAGCGTGGGGCGGCGCTGGTCAAAACCCTGCTGCACGGCCAGCTCGAAATAGCTGTCGGGCGTGTGACCCTCGGGGACGTGGAATTCGGGGAAAGGATTACTGACGGGCTCGATTTTTACATGGCAGCGCGCGGCGATGTCCACGGTGCGGGAGAGCGCGTCGGGGATATCGCGGAAGACCTGGGCCATTTCTTCGGCGGTCTTGAAATAGAACTGATCGTTGGCGAAGCGCATGCGGTGCGGGTCGCTCATGGTCTTGCCGGTCTGGATGCAGAGGAGCACTTCCTGGGCGCGCGCGTCGTCGCGGGAGAGGTAGTGCGCGTCGTTGGTGGCGACGAGCGGGATGCCGGACTCGCGGGAGAGGCGAAGGATGGAGGGGTTCACCTTGCGCTCGATCTCGAGCCCCTGGTCCTGAATCTCGAGGAAGAAGTTGCCCTTGCCGAAAATGTCGCGGAGGCGGTAGGCGGAGTCGCGGGCTTCGGTGTGGCGTTCTTCCGTGAGGGCCTCGGTGACTTCGCCGCGCAGGCAGGCGGAGAGGGCGATCAGGCCCTGGGAATGGCGGGCGAGAAGGTCGTGATCCACGCGGGGCTTGTAATAGAAGCCGTCGAGAAAGCCGGTGGAGACGAGCTTCATCAGATTGCGATAGCCCTGCTGATTTTCCGCGAGGAGGACCAGGTGATTGGCGCGGCCGGCGCCGGGGGCATCGGGGTCGGTGCTCTTGTCCTTGTGATTGCCGCGGGCCACATACATTTCGCAGCCGATGATGGGCTTGACGCCGCGGGTGGTGGCTTCCTGGTAGAACTTGGCGGCGGCGAAGAGGTTGCCGTGGTCCGTGACGGCTACGGCGGGCATCTTGCGGCGGGAGGCTTCGTTGACGAGATCGGGGATGCGGCAGGCGCCGTCGAGAAGGCTGTAGTCCGTGTGCAGGTGAAGGTGGACGAAGGGAGGAGTTTCCATTCCGGAGACCATTGTAAGGCGGCGGGAGGGGGAATGCATCTCGGGGGCTCGAATTTATTTTGGGGCGGAGTGAGGATAGGGATGGTGCGAAGCCTTTACCGTTGGCGGGGGCTACGCAAGACATTTGCGGAAAGCCCACTCAAGACACTTGCGGAAAAGCCCACGGTCAGAAATGCACTGACCGTGGCTACCGGGCGCGGTGGGGTTTGGGTTATTTCTTTTTGGGTGGGGCGCTTTTTGCTTTTGGGGGCGCGGGTTTCTTTTGTGCCGGCGGGGCGGGGGCGGCCTTGGCCGGGGGCGCGGGTTTTGCCTGCGGCTTGCCGGGGGCGGGGGCGTATGAGCCCGTGGGTTTGTGTCCTGGGCCGTGCGGGTGCGGGGGCATGGGCTTTCCACCGGGCGCGCGGTTGCCTGCGTCTTTGCCCTTCTTCTCGATCTTCGCTCCCTTCTTCTTGGGATCGAGCTTGATGCCGGAGAGATTCCGCAGGACCCGCTCGTAGTCCTCGGGGCCACGGACGCGATTGTGAAGCTGCATGGTGAAGAAGCTTTCGAGGACGGCGTCGAACTTGGGGCCGCGCGGGACGCCCAGGAGTTCGAGCTGAGCCGCGGGCAGTCCTGCGCGCAGCGGCTTCCACTTGGAGATGTATGCGCGGATGCGGGCGACGACTTTCGACTGGCGCGTGTAGGTGAGCAGGAAGGCAATCGTCTCGGTGGGGATCTTCTCGATCGTGTCGTAGGCCGCGCGAGCGTCTTTCATCTTGGCGCTGCTGAGGAGCTTGACGGCGGCATCGGCCTGCTCCTCGAGTCCGGCGACAAGCTGGACTTCCGCGGCGCGGAGACCCAGGTGCTTTAGGGCGTTCGAGCGCTCGAGGCGGCTGAAGCGGCCGAAGATGTAGTAGAGCGTGGGCGCGGCGAGGCGGGCGCGGCGGTTGATGCCGAGCAGCTCTTCGCGGGCCTTGACCAGCGCATCGAGACCCTTGTAGTCGGGTTTGCGCGAACTGAATTTGGGGTGAACGATCTGCAGCAGGCCGTGTTCGTCCCAGGCTTTGAGGACGGCACCGGCGTTGTCTTCGCGGCCGACCTGGCGCACTTCGTCTGTGATGTCGAAGGCGGGGATGTTCAGGTGGAGTTTGCGCTCCATGGCCAGGTCGAACCAGCCGGAGGTGCGCTCTTCAAGATTGAATCCGAGGCGGGCAGCGTAGCGCAGCGCGCGCAACAGGCGGCCCGGCTGATTGGTGAAACCGTGCATGGAGAGCAGGCGAATCTCGCGGCGGTCAATATCGGCAAGGCCGTTGGTGGGGTCGAGCATCAGGCCGCGAGAGGCGGGGTTGAGAGAAAGGGCGATGGAGTTGATGGAGAAATCGCGGCGGCGGAGATCGTCGAGAATGGTGCCGAACCGATACT
>DATFZR010000312.1:0-2818 GCA_035314265.1 Candidatus Acidiferrales bacterium | reverse complement strand
TGTTGCTTCCTGCGAGGCCAGGTCCGCCTGCGTCTTGGCCAGGTCTTCGCGCAAGAGTTCGTAGGTGGGATCGCGGTCCGTGGTTTCATTCACCATCTTGTAGCTTTCCGCCTTGGCGATGGCTGCCTGGGTGTCCGCAATCTCTTGATCCACCTCGCGAACCATCGGATAGGTGGGCTCGTACTTCAGCAGCAATTGCGTGCGCTTGGTCTGCGCGGCCAGCAACGTGGTGTTCAGGTTCTGCACCAATTCGCTGGCAGCGTTGGAGTGCCGCTGCGTGGAGCTGCGTTCCGGCGTCGCAGCCATCTGCGCCCGCACCGCGGCCATGCGATGTTTGTCCGCCACGGCGTTCTGGCGCGCCTGGTAGAGGGCGGCCTCCGACGTAGCCACCTGCTGGGCCATGCTTGTGCGCAACACATCGGGAGCGGCCATCCCTGTCTGGCGGCTGAAGTTCACCAGCCGCGCCTCTGAATTCGTCAGTTCTTCCCGGTATTTGTCCGTCTGTTCGGTGAAGAACGCCGAAGCGCCCGTGGGCCGCAGCAATTGCAGGTGTTTTTCCAAATACAGTTTGCTCAGGGTTTGCAGCACGCACGCCGGCGTCTCCGGCTCTCCCACGGCGCCATACTTCACGTCGATGATGCGCGACGTCTTCTCGGCCTCCACCTTCAGGGCCTTGGCAAGATCCTTGGTGGCGTTTTCCAGCCGCGCGGCCCTTCTTTTCACCGGATCGCCGGGCAGCAGCAGGTCCGCGGGAGACCAGTGCCGGTGTTCCGCCAGCCCGCAGGTCTCCGCGACGGAGTGAAGCATGTCTCGTCCCTGGAGAAGCACGACCTCGGAGGTGATTTGGTCGGGAGAAACCTGCTTGCCGGTCTGCACGGCCGCGCTTTGGCCCGTGGTGACCGCCGGATCAGACCGGTCCTGCTGCACGGCAATTTGCATCGTGGAAACGTAATAATTCGCCGCCCAGAACCACGTGAAGAAAATGGCCAGCACGGCCACCGAACTGAACACCGAGAGTACCAGCCGCTTGTGGCGGAAGATCGGCACCAGGATGTCGCGCGCGCTCATCTCCGGCAGACCTTCATCGAGATGCTTGCTGCGATTCGAGGGATTCATGTTCATATTTCTCCGTATTCTCCAAGATTGCGCCGCGGGGCTAGTAAGAGGTTGGAGCGGCGCTTACGTACGTTCCGACGCCGTAGGGAACGTACTTCCGGAAGTTCGTGATGGCTTTTTCAGGGACGAAGATCATGTCGCCCGGATAGAGCTGCACGTCTTCGTTCACGTTCTTCCCGTTCAGAATCTCCTTGATGTTGAGCTTCTTCACCTCGACCCAGTCCTTGGAGATGCGGTGGTACAGCAGCACCTGCGTCTTTCCCGTGGGCGCGAACCCGCCCGCGACGGCGATGCCCTGCGTCACCGTAGTGTCGTGGCGCAGTTCGTATTCGCCGGGCTTGCCCACCTGGCCAAAAACCAGAAAGAAGGGTTTTTGGAAGTCCACCAGATCCACTTGAATGATCGGGTCGTGCAGAATGCCGGCGTAAGCCTTCTTCAGCGCCTCAGCCGCCTCGGTAACGTTTAATCCCTGCACGTGCACGCTTCCGGCGTCGGGCATGCTGATGTATCCATCCGGCTGCACCATCACCTTCGGCTGGTCCAGCTCCGGCGCTAGCGAAAAGGAGATGGACAGAATGTCGTCCGGTTGGATTCTGTACCGGGGATTGCGCTCGGCAGGCTTCGGGTGATCCGCGTCCGCCTGCGCGTTGGAGGGCTGCGCGGTTCTGGCCGACTCGGTGGTCATGGCCACGGGACGGTTTTGCGGCTGCTGCGCCCGCAGGCCGGCAGGCCACATGGAGAGAGCAAGAGCCAGGCCGAATGCGAAAACAGTGATTCCCTTCATTTGTTTCCTCCCATTTCAGGTTTTGCGGAAGAATTCCTCTTACTGGCGCCGCCGGGACTTCGCTTGCGAGACCGTCTTCGTTTCGAAGTCCGCGGGGTCCGGCAGCCGGATCACATCGCCCTCGCGGAGCACGTCGTAAACTCCCCGAAGCTGTGGATTCGCCTTGCAGATTTCACTCACGATCACCCAACTGGCTTTTCCGTAGTTTTCCAGCGCGAGTTGAAAGATCGATTCGTTGTGGCTCACGGCCACGAACGCGGGGCCTTTGTGCGCTTCCGGCAGAGCCGCCGGGATGGAAGAAGCCGTGGGATTGCCACTCGCACCGGCGGCCGGCGCGGCCGGCGCGGTCGCCGAGTCGCCGGCTTTGGGAAGCACGATGCGCGTGCCTTTGGGAATATCCTGCTGGCTCCAACTGATCTGCGGATTCTCAGCCAGCAACCTGTAGACCGTGTGCCAGTCAGACCCGCCCAGGTATTGCTGAGAGATCTCCACCGGCGTCGTCTGTCTTGAAGTCACGATCACGGTCTGCTGGGAGTTATGGTCCTCGAGAACCTTGGCCGGAAGCTTGGCGCTCACTTCCTTCGCGCTCACTTCCTTCATAGCCGCAGCCACGGCCTCGGAACCAGACGCGTTGGTGGACGCAGGCGGTTCGCTTTCCACGGGGACGGCCGCCGGAGCCGGAGTGATATCTTTTTTCGCCTTCTCCGCAGGAGCAGGCTGTTTTCCGGCAGCCAGAACCGATGCAGAACTCGTGCTTTGGCCTCCAGCTTTCGACACCACGTTCGCCGCCTGTCCGTAGAGCCGGTGGAAGAACTCTCCGTTCAATTCAAACCGGATGTCGCTGAAGGCGGGCACCCCGAACACTGCGGCGGCGGCCAGCGTGGGGACGGCAATCCATTTCATCTTCGTCCAGGCAGA
>DATFZR010000311.1:0-14660 GCA_035314265.1 Candidatus Acidiferrales bacterium | reverse complement strand
CAACCAAAGGGGCGGCCTACGAGCCCGGCGAGGTCGTGAAGCATTATCCGATGTCGCACGGCAAGAAGTCTGAGCAGCGCAAGCGGAAGCCGCACATCCTGGCGCTGATCAACGAGGCGTGCACGGGCTGCTCGGGATCGCCGGCCTGCGTGGATTATTGCCCGGTGGCCGAGTGTATGTACTGGGTGCCGGCCGAGGATCATCCGCCGTTTGGCCGCATCGTGGTGGACCCGTACACCTGTATCGGGTGCAAGTTGTGCACCAGCAAGGGACCGGATGGGGCGTTTCTGGAAGGGTGCCCGTGGGACGCGATTGATATGGTGCCGCTGCCGGAGTGGGAGGGCAAGTTCGGAACACTGGCATATTAGAGACAGGATCGATCGATGCCGAGCTCGGTAGACATCCCGGATGTTTTGTATCGCCAGCTAAAGGCGCTGGCGGCTCGAGAGGGTGTGACCGTCAAGACTCTGGTGCTGCGCAGCCTGAAAAACAAACTGGGTGGCCAGCCCCGGAAGCGCAGACGGCGAATTAAGCTTCCTTTCATCCGCTCAAAAGAGCCCGGCACTCTGCAGCTCGACAATGCAAAAATCTACGAGCTCATTGATTTTCCCTGACGTCAACGTCTGGGTGGCGCTCGCCTACGACAAGCATTCCCACCACTCCGCCGCACACAGGTGGTTTGACAGCCTGAATCTCGAGGACCCCCTTTGCTTCTGCCGGTTCACGCAAATTGGGTTTCTGCGCCTGCTCAGCACGGAGGCGGTGATGGGCATTGACGGTGTGCTGAGCCAAAGCGAAGCCTGGCGGGAGTACGACCGCTGGTTCAAGGAGGGCCGGGTCGAGTTTCTCGATGAGCCAGATGGGCTGGAACTGCGGTTCCGCTCCCTTTCCGACAACGACCGCCCATCGCGGAAAGATTGGGCGGACGCCTACCTTACTGCCTTCGCGGCCGCCGGAGGGCTCCACCTCGTCACGTTCGACCGGGGCTTTCGTAACCGGTTAAGGGATGTGGTGATTCTCGAGAGTTGAGCGCGCACCGCAGGCTTCCCAGACTTATTTTCTGGATTGGAGGGTTTGCAGCGTGAGCCGCGCCTGCTCGGCGACGCTTGCGGGCAGATCCGGCGTGGTGCGCAGGAAGGATGCGATTACGGTGGCGTCTTCCGGCCGGCCGATCAGATAGAGGCCGCGGAGGGCTTCCCAGGCGGACGACGGGTCGGGGGACAGCAGGCAGATGGGCTGCTGCGGCACGATGGGCGCGCCGGCGGGTTGAAGCCAGCGTTCGAAGACTCCCGGGACGGGAGAGCGCACTTCGATTACTCCCTCGGGCGAATCCATGCGAGCGACCAGAGTTCCGGCGCGGACGGCTTCGTGTTCTTTGAGGCGCGGGCGCAGCGTGGCAGTGGTGAAGCCTGCGGCGGGCGCGGCGATCGTGTAGGGCTGGAGCAGCGCCAGGAGTTGCGGGCGGCCGGCTGGGTCGGCAAAGCGGACGAGTGCCAGGGCGGCGTTAATGCGGACCATGGCGTCCGGATCGGCGAGCATGCTGGAGAGTGTCTGATGGAATTCCTGGGAGGTGTTATCGAGGCCCATCACCCAGGCGGCGGTCAGGCGAATCTGCGGGTCGGGATGCTTCCCTTCCGCGGCGATTGCCGGGTACCACTGGCGCGGGGCGGGACTGTGCGCGTCCATCAACGTGGCGAGGCGGGCCAGGGCGTGCTGGGTCTTGCGGGCCTCGGCGCCGGGCGCGAGGGCTTCTGTGATGTCGGCGGCGCTCATGGGGGCGCCGAACCAGCTTGCGCGCCAGAAGAGGAACGGCATGACTACGAAGGAAATGGCGATGAGGAGGATGAGCATCGTCGCGCGGCGGCTCATGCCGGGCTTTGCGGGCGCGGCGGCGGGCGTTTGCTCGGATGTGATGACCGCCTCGGACGCCGCCGCTCGTGAATCAGCGGGATCGGCAGCGGGCAGCGGTTGGTTTGGCGTTTCCATATGCATGGTGGTTCTGAAGAGCACGGGACAGGCTGAAGCCTGTCCTACTAGGCCCGGAACCAATGATAGAGCATGAAGTAGACCAGCACACCGGTGACGGACACATACATCCACATCCACCAGGTGTAGGGAGCGATGCGGCGGTGCAGCTCGATGCGCCCGCGCAGGGCGCGCGTGAGCGTGACGGCGACGAAGCCCACGTTGACCACGGCGAGCGTGGTGTGCGAGAGCAGGAGCGAGAAATACGCGGGGCGCGTCCAGCCCGTGCCCGTGAAATGTATGGAGCCGACCCGCAGGTGATAGAGGACGTAGGAAACCAGGAAGATGACGGAAGCCGCGGTGGCCGTGAGCATGGACGCGCGGTGCGCGGGGATGTTGCCGCGGCGGACGAAGACGTAGCCGGCGAGAAGGGCGACGCCGCTCGATGCGTTCATGACGGCATTAAATGTGGCTTGATCGAACATGTGGAGCAGGATTCAGCCTGTTTTCCGCGGATTTCCGGCAGCGCGGGCCAGCCTACTTCCCTTCCACTTTCGCAGCCGCCGCAGGCGCCGCGCTTACCGCGGGTTCTTCCGCGGCGCGCGAGCCAAACAGGCCCGCCTGCTGCAGCGCGCCGAAGGTGAGCCAGGCGAACAGAAGCGCCATCGCGCCCGACAGCATCAGCAGGAGCAGGGCGTCCACGCCGGTTATTTCGCCGGTGATAAACACGGCGGCGAGGCCTGCCAGCGAAACGAGCAGGAAAAAGAGACATGAGGCGGCCATCAGCAAACCTTGTGATTTTCGTTCCATGGCTCTTGTTGCTGCCTCCCCGTGGATTTCCTAGCCGGCGATTTTGTCGAACACGAGCAGAGCCAGGAGAACCGGAATGTAAACAACCGTCGAATGCATCAGCCACATGGCGCTGCGGTTGGTCTGCTCGCGCGCGACCCACAGGCTCATCACCAGGAGGGCCAATCCCAGAACCAGCGCGCCAAAGAGGTAGCGCGGGCCGGCCGCTCCGGCCACGGACGGAAGAATGCTCACCGGAATCAGGACGGCCGAGTAGCCGACGATCTGGCGGAACGTGGAGCGGCCGGACGGGTCCACCACCGGAAGCATGCGGATGCCGGCGCGGGCGTAGTCCTCGCGATAGATCCAGGCGATGGCCAGGAAGTGGGGGAACTGCCATACGAACAAAATCGCGAAGAGGAGCCAAGCCTCGGGGCCCAGGGAGTTTCGCGCGGCCGCCCAGCCGATGAGCGGCGGGACCGCGCCGGGAAACGCGCCCACGAAGGTGCACCACGGCGTGCGCGTCTTGAGCGGGGTGTACAACGCGAGATAGGTGATGCAGGATGCGGCGCCCAGCAGGCCGGCGAGCGGATTCACCAGGAAGAAGAGCCAGACGAGACCGGTAATAGCGAGAGAGACCGAAAAGATCAGAGCTTCGCGCGGCGAGAGTATTCCCGCGGGGAGCGGACGCGCCGCGGTGCGGCGCATCAGCGCGTCCGGGGCGCGCTCCACGTATTGATTGAGGGCTGCCGTGCCCGCGCTGAGCAGCAGCGTGGCGAGCGTGACGTGGATGAGGGCGATGTAGTCGAGCGGGCCGCGCGATCCGGCAAAGTAGCCGAGCGCCGTCGTTAGGACGACGAGAAACGTGACGTCCGGCTTGGCCAGCGCCCAGTAGGCCGCGGGGCGGGTGCCGGAAAGCGCGAGAGTGGCTCGAACGGTGCCCATTGGAACTGATTTGGCTTCGGGAGCCGAAGCTCCGGAAGCGACTCTTCCCTTCTGCGAAAACAATTTACTTGCTAACCGGCACCCATTGCGGAGTGCCGGCCTGAAGGCCGGCGCTACATGTACCTAGACTGCTGCGCGCTCGGTGCCGGAAACCATGGCCGGATCTGCGGCCACGGCTGGATGCAGCAGGCGGCGGCAAACCAGCGCGAACACTACCGTGCTGGCCAGCACCACCGCTCCCAACACTACGTGGGCCACCGTGAGCCAGATCATCACGGCCTGGGGCTGCGGGGCGTCGTGCGTGGCCACGCGCGACCACCACGTTGCCAGACCCAGAAGAATCTGCGTGCCGGCCACCGCGTTGAGCAGGCCCGCCATGCTGCGCAGCACGCGCACATTGGGGAAGCGGCGCCGGACGGCACGGCCGGCGACGATCACCAGTGCGAGCACGGCCACCGCTCCCACGATATGCGGCGCAATGCCGAAGGCATTATGCCGCAGCGCGGCGCCCAGAACGAGCTGAACAAATGTGACGCAGGCGAGCCACAGCGCGAGAGTGGAAAGGCGCGGGGAACCGGAATCCTCGAGGGGCGCGATCGCGCTTTGCCACCAGCGTCCGGTGAATACGGCAATGGCCACGACGATCGAGAAAAAGCCCTGCGCGAGCGTGGCGTGCACGATGGAGACGGCGGGAGGCAGGCGCAGCTTGACGGTAAGGCCGCCGAACAGGCCCTGCACCACCACCGCGGCGAGCGCGACACCGCCCAGTCGGCGCATCCAGGGACGCCCGTCGAGTTTCCAGAGAATCAGCGCCAGGCCGATGGTGGCCATGCCGACGAAGGTGGCGACCATACGGTGGCCGTGCTCGTAGAAAATGCCGCCGACCATGGGAGGAAAGAAGGTGCCGTAGGAGGTGGGCCAGTCGGGGACGGCGAGGCCTGCGTCGTTGGAGGTGACGAGTGCGCCGGCGACGAGCAAGAAGACCGTGGCGCAGGCCGTGAAGACGGCGTAGCGGTGCACGGTGGGGTTGTAGGTGGCGGGCATCGGAATCGTGCAGCAGAAGAATCCGAGAGCGATGAGCGCGGCAAAAGCCAGGGCCAGCGTCACAGCCCAGGCGTCCGTGCCCAGGTTGAATTTGCTGCCGCGTTCGCCTGCTTTGTGCTCCGGTTGTGCTGTCATTTGCCTTCTCCTTTTTTCGCTGCCTGAAAACAAAAAGGCCTGCAATCCGGGGGGATTGCAGGCCTTCGAGGATTTCGGGTGTTTGCCGGTCTGTTTACTTCATGCCGGGTTCCTCGGAATGCCCACCGTCCCCGCCGCGAGACGTACAACACACGCAGTGGAGACAATTACAAACGGCATTTTGGCATGCGAGGAACATGAAGCCTTATTCTAGCAGTTCGGCCCGGCGAGTCAAAGCGGGGAAAGCCGTATAGCCGTATTGGAAGGCCGCTGGCAACATCCTGGAAGTTCCCTTTTGCGGGAACGCCGTTGGGGGCTACACTCGCGCTCAAGTGCGCTCCAGTGAGTGAGAATTCCCGCCCCCGCTACGCTGGCGTTGTCATCATTGTCATCGTCATTTTCGGCCTTCTGATCCTTGCCTCCGCCCGTTCGGACACACAAATCATCGGAAGCGTCTTCCTCGTCCTCGGAGCGTTGGTTGTGTGGTCCATCGTGCGTGCTTCGCGTCAGCGCCAGTGGTGGGAAGAGGTCAATGGCCGCCTCGGAGCCGTCGAGCAACAACTAGGCACGCGGCTGCGCAAACTGGAAGAAGAGGTCGCGAAGCTGAGTGTTGCCGTCGCAGCGCGTCCCGCAGTCGCGCCTGGTACCGGCGCGCCTGTGGCTCCAGACGCAGCGAAACCTGCCTCCGCCCCGCCAGTCCCGTCTGCCGTGTCGCCGGTGCACCCCACCGTTCCCGCGCCCACGCCAGCAGCCGCAACTCCGGCAGCTCCAACTGTGCGGCCAGGACAACCGCCTGCTGCGCCGCCTGCCGCGGCGTCGATTCACTCCGCACCGGGTTCTCTCAGCGCAGCGATGCGGCCCCCCGCCTCCGCGCACCCCGCGGAACTCCCGCAGAAGCCCCGCATGCGCCTTCCCGATATTGAAGAAGCGCTAGGCACCAACTGGCTGAGCAAACTCGGCATCACCGGGCTGGTGCTGGGCGTGTCTTTCTTCCTCGTCTACGAAATGAACACGATGGGCCCGGCCGGAAAGGTGCTCATCGGATACCTGTCGGGCGCCGCGCTGCTGGCTGCGGGACTCTATTTCGAGCGGCTCGAGCAGTACCGGCGGCTCGCGCGCGTAGGCATTGCCGGTGGCTGGCCCCTGTTGTTCTTTGTCACCTACGCGATGTACCACGTGTCCGCGGCGAAGATCGCGGGCCTGTCTCTGGAAGCGGACCTGGTGCTCATGTTGATCGTGGCCGGCGCGATGGTGGCGCACACACTGCGTTACCGCTCGCAAATGATCACCGGGCTGGCGCTGCTGCTGGCCTTCCTCACCATCACGGTCAATCGCGAAGGCGGCGTATGGAGTCTGACGGCTTCCGTCGTTCTCGCCATGGCCGTGGCCGTGCTCTCCGTGCGGATGGAGTGGTACGAGCTGGAAGTCTTCGGAATCCTGGCCACCTACCTGAATCATTTCTGGTGGCTGGTGCCCGTCATCGAGCCGATGGGCCGGCCGCTCAAGCCCTTCCCGGAATTCACCGCGAGCATCGCGTTCCTGCTGCTGTACTGGACGGTATTCCGCGCCTCTTACGTGATGCGCGCGCCGCCGGCGGATGAGAACGTATCGAGCGTCGCCGGCATTCTCAATCCGTTTCTGTTGCTGGCGCTGGCCAAATACCAGTCCGTATATCCCGAGTTGGCGTGGAAGTTCCTGCTGCTGTTGGGCGGCGTGGAGTTCGTTCTCGGCCAGCTCCCGATTGTGCGTCGCCGGCGCGCGGCGTTCATCGTGCTCTCCACGATCGGCGTCACCCTGATTTTCACCGCGATGCCCCTGCATTTCTCGCCCGACAACACGTCGCTCCTGTGGGTGGCGCTCGCGGAATCGCTCTTCTTCTCCGGGGTCTTTCTGCGAGAGATCGTCTTCCGCCGGCTGGGCTACCTGGCCAGCGCCGCCGCGGCGATCCAGTTGATCGGCGTGCATGCGGCCGGCGTGTATGGCGAGCGCATGGACCACGCTACCTACGCGCTGCACCTTCCGCTGGGATTCGCATGCGCCATCGCCGCTGCCGCATTCTTCTTTACGGCGCACGTGGCCCCGCGCATCTGGCCGGCCATGTTCGAGGAGCGCTGGGACGCCTACGCCTGCGAAGTCCTCTCGTGGCTGGCGGGCGGCGTGGCATTTGCCGGCGTGTACGTGGCTCTGCCCTATGCGTGGATCGCCGTGGTGTGGATGGCGCTGGGCGCGCTGCTGCTCGGCGCCGCAAAGCGCTGGAACGAACATTGGCTCGCGCCGCAAGCCTGCGCCGCGGTCTCGCTCGCGCTCCTGCGCGCGCTGGTGGTGAACCTGCAGCTCGCTCCATCGGCGCCCACGCCCACCGGCGGCCACGAAGTCTCGCTGCGCCTGCTGACGCTCGCCGCCATCGCCATTCTCTGCTACCTGGGCTCGCGCTGGGGCGAATCAAAAGAGCGTGCATGGACGCAGCACCTGCCCGCCGCGCTCAGTTGGGCGGGCACCGGCGTATTCACGCTGCTGGCCTGGTACGAACTGCAGCCGGCATCCGTGGCGCTGGCCTGGGCGCTTCTGGCCGTGGCCCTCCTCGAAACCGGCATATGGAAGAAATGGCTCTCGCTGCGCGTGCAGGCCTATGGGTTATGCCTCGCCGCTTTCTTTCGCATCTTCTTCGTCAACCTGAACGGGGCGAGCGACGCCGGATTCTTCAGCCCGCGCGTCTACACGGTGGTGCCCATGGCCGTCGTGTTCTATTTCGTCTACGAACGCCTCCAGGGCAGCCGCGAAGATTTCCTGGACGTGGATCGCCGCCTCCACGTGGCCGATTTGCACTCCTGGCTGGGCCTCGTCACGGCGCTCGCGCTCCTTCGCTTTGAAGTCCCGCTCGACTGGGTGGTGGCCGCCTGGGCCGCGCTGGCCGTGCTGCTCCTGTTTGTGGCCGCGCAGAGCGGGCGGCGGCTCTTCCTATCCCAGGGCCTGGTCACCGCCCTCGCCGTGGCCGTTCGCGGAACATTGCACAATTTCTACGAGCGCAGCTATTTCCCCATGCCCGCGCCGTTCGCATTCGGCAGGTACCTGGTGCTCAGCGTCACCGCCGCCATCCTGCTGGCTGGCCTGCCGCTGGCGTATCGGATGCGCGCTAGAGGCGCGAAGGGCGCGCCCGAAGGACGTGTCCGCCGCGGCTGGTTCCACTTTACGAATCGCCCCGAACAGACGTTCTTCTTCGTGGCGCTGGCGCTGGTCACCGCGCTGCTCGCCGCGGAGTTGCGGCACGGCATGGTCACCATGGCCTGGGGTCTCGAAGCCGTCGTGGTCTTCCTCTTCGCGCTTAAAGTGGGAGAGCGCAGCTTCCGCCTGGCCGGGCTGGCGCTGCTGCTCCTGTGCGTGGCGAAGATCACCCTAGTGGACATCTGGGGCATGGGACTGCGTGACCGCGCGCTGACTTTTGTGGTTCTGGGCGCGTCCATGCTCGGCGTTTCCGTACTGTATACAAAGCACCGCGATCTGCTGCGGCAATATCTATGAAGAACCGCATATTCCTTCTCGTGGCCGTTTTGTTGACGGGGCTCGGGCTGGCGCTCAGCGAAATCAGCAAGCCCGACGTGCCGGTCAGCCCTGCGCCACTCCTGTTTTTTCTGGCGGACACGCAAAGGGAGCTCACGCGCCTGCCCATGCAGGTCACGCGCATCTCCGACGAGAAAGAAATCGAAATCGGCAACCAGCTCGCGCGGCAGTACGAGGCCGCGTTTCCGCGCACCGCGGGAAACCAGGAAGCCCAGGCCATCGAGAACTACGCGCGCACGGTGGGAGAAAAAGTAGCCAGCCACGCGCATCGCAAGCTGCCCTACCGGTTCCATTACGTTCCCGACGTCAACTTCATCAACGCTTTCGCGCTTCCGGGGGGCCACGTCTTCGTAGGCGAGGGCCTGCTCGCCTTGATGCAGACTGAAGACACACTGGCCGACGTGCTCGGCCACGAAATCGAACACATCGATCACTACCATTGCGTCGAGCGGGTGCAGATCGAGCTCGCCATGCGCCGGATTCCACTGGGCGGACTGGTGCACCTGCCCATAGCCGTCTTTGTGGCCGGGTACAGCAAAGACCAGGAACTCGAAGCGGATCGCGAGGGCGCCAAGCTCGCCGCGCAGGCGGGCTATTCGCCGCTCGAAGTGATTGCCCTGTTCGATGCGTTTGAAAAGCTCTACCACGCCTCTCACGATCCCGCGCGCAACCCCGCGGAGGAAATGTCGCGCGTGACCATCGAAGCGCTGGAGGGCTACTTCCGCTCGCACCCGCTGCCCAAAGAGCGCATCGCAGCCATCCAGCGCGAGGTGGGCGGAATGCAGACGCCGATACCTCGCCCGCTCGAGTTCCAGGACGTTTTCCTGCGCGAGGAGGCGATGGCCGCCTTGGCGGCCGGCCGCTACGGCGCGGCTTCCACGCTCGCCACGCGCGTGCTCACGTTGAAGCCGGAGGACGTTGCCGCCCTCAAGGCTCTCGCCGAGTCGCGCTTTGCGCTGCGGGATTATGACGGCGCGCAGTTGAACTACCAGAAGCTTGTGCCACTCGATCCGGTGGCCGCAAGCGACGTACGCGACTTTGCCGTAAAGCTGGCCACTCAGGCGCTCGAACGCCAGGACCTGAAGAACGCCGCGGAGATCGCGCAGCACGCCCTCGATTTCGAACCCGTGTCGCTCGAAGCCTTCCTCGTCCGCATCCGCGCCCTCCTGATGGCCGGCGACGTGGACGCAGCGTGGGCGTCCACGCAGCAGTTCATGAAGATTGCCCCGGGCGGGCAGGGCGAGCTGCCCTACATCGCGCGTACCCGCGCCGAAGCGCTGATGAAAACGCACGACTACGCACAGGCTGAGCGCCTGGCGGAATATCCGCTCAAGATTCTGCCCAACAACCCGGAGTACCTGCCCACCTACGCGCGCGCGGCGTTTGCCGCGGGAGATTTTGCGCACGCCGCAGACGCCTGGCTCGCGCTCTTCGAAGCCCTTTCGGTGGCCGCTCCGAACCCGCAGCCGGCCAACTGGGGGCTCGCGCTGCGTGCCGCCGCAGACGCCTTTGCTGCTTCCGGCGACGCGCGCCGCGGAATTGCGGCGCTCGAAGCCGCGCGTGGGCACGCAAAGTCTCGCGACCTCGTGCGCGAAACAGCACTCGATGAAGAACTCGCCGGCCTCCGCCTGTTTGCCGGAGACGAAAAGCAGGCTCAGCGCTATGCGGACTACATCAACGTAGGACATTGGGGCGATATCCCCGTCGTGGGGCTGGATCGCATCGGGTGGTGGTATTACCGCGCCGGCCGCGCGCCGACGGCCGTGGGCCTGTTGTCTAAACTCGTGGGCGTGACGCCCAATTCGGAAGAAGTAATTCTGGAACTGGCCTGGGCGCAGCTCGAGTCCGGCTCCGCTCCGCCGGCCCTCGCCGGTTTCCGCCGCTCTCGTACGAACCAGAACGAATGGCGCCCGCGCGCCGATGATCCGGCGATGGGCCTGGCCTTGGCCAGTTGGCTCTTCCGCCAGCAGGAAGAGGCCCTGCGCGAATACAATCTGGCCATCCAGCAGCACCCCGAGTGGCAGAACGCCGCCTGGGTGGCCGCGCTCTACCCGCAGAACACCGCGCGTATTGTGAGCGAAGTGATCCGCGAACGCGCCCGCCGCGAAGCCGCCGCAAAATCCCTGGGCCAATCGCGCCGCTGATCGCACCTCGTCCGTTCGTTCGCTCGCGATGCGCCAAAGTCACGCGCACCGCGCCAATCCGCGTCACAAAATAGCCGGCGCTGCCTGGCGCTTGCCGGCTTGATTCCCCGCCTCTAGGTTCGCCTCCGCAACTGTTTTCCTCACCGAAGTAATTCAAGGAGAGAAAGGAGAAACACCCATGAAAGTGAAAGGAAGAAGTCTTCTCCAATTCGCTGCCGGCATAGGCCTGGCATTTTGCCTGCTGTTCTCGCAGGCAGCAGCGGTTCGCGGGCAGTCGGCTCCGCAGCCAAAGCGAGTCACGGTGGAAAAGAATCAGCTCATCGAGCTCGCACTCGAAACTCCCATCACCTCCGCATCGGCGAACGAAGAGGACCAGATTTCCTTTCGATTGACGGCGCCGCTGATCAGTTCCGGAGAAACCGTTCTGCCGCAGGGCTGGACTGTTCGCGGCCGCATCACCAAGGTGGTGCGCGCCGGGAAGGGCTGCAAATACGGTGCGGTTGATTGGCGGATGGAAGACGCTGTTGCCCCCGACGGCACCCGGATTAAACTCCGCACCGCCAGCGCGTACCGCTCCAAAGAGAACGGCCAATTGATCGAGCCGAACCCTCCGCTTTCGTCCGGACAGAAATTTGATAGGGCGCTGGTCTACGTCTTGCTCAGCCCCCTCATCGGTGCCGGTCTCCTGCTCATCAGCCCGTGGCTGTTGCTGGATGCTATCGAACCAGCCGAGCCCTGCAACGGAGTCGGTAGCGAGATGCTTTTCCGGGAAGGCAGTGAGCACCACGCGGCCATCCGGAAAAGCGTCCGGATGACTATGCCGCTCCAGACGCCCGAAACGCCCCAAACGTCCAAAATACCCGACGCGCCCAAGAAGGACGAAGCGCCAGTCAAGCCGTCGACGGACTCGCTCACAACTCCGTGAACCTTTCTCTGAACTTCTCCGTCGAAGCTTTTCAGTATGGGTGTTCCGGATGGGGCTTAAGCAGGCACGAGCCCCATCCGGCGCACCAGATCCTGAAATCGCGGGTCTTTGCGCATGCCATCGGACATCGGCTCCGCATTCAGCAGCGTCATGCCGTCGGCGCGTTCTTCGTAAGCCTTCTCGAACCAGCCGAGCGCGGCGTCCTCATCCCTCAATCCGGCGCACAGGATGCCCAGGTATGTGGCCGGGATATTCCGGCTTTTTTTCTGTTCCTTCAGCCGGCGAAGGATACTCGAGGCGGCCGTCTTCTGCCCGGCCAGGGCCAGGGCCAGGCCGGCGCCCGCGGCCATCAGCGGAACATCGTCCCACGCCGCCTTACGCACCTTGAACGCAGCCGCGCCCTGGCGCACCAGCCCTTTGCGCAGCAGCGCGCGCCCCAGCAAAAAGTGCAGCAGGAAGTCGCTGGGATCGAGATTGATCGCGTCGCGGCATTCCGCGATGGAGCGGTCGAAATCGCGCGCAAAGTAGAAAGCGGCGGCCCGCGTGGCGCGCACCACCACCATCAGGTGCGGATCGATTTCCTCGGCGATGGCCTGCGCCCGCTCGACCATCGCCAGCGCGTCCGCCGCGCGCCCCAGCGCCAGCAGCAGCCAGGCGTATCGCAGCAGCGCCGCCGAGTAGTCGGGATTCAATTCGAGCGCGCGCTGGTAGGCGCGTTCCGCCTCCGCCCAATTCCACTCGTAGTGGTGCAGCACCAGCCCGAGCGCGGCATGCGCTTCGGGCAGGCTCGGATCGAGCTCCAGCGCGCGTCGCGCCGCTGCTGCCGCTTTCGGCATCGCTTCGTGCGGCGCCAGCGCGTCGAAGGGAACCGTAGCCAGCAGGCCGTATGCCTGGGCGATGCCCGCGTGAGCCAGCGCCAGCGTGGGATCCTTCTCCACGGCCCGCTCGAACCATTCGAGGCTCTGCGCCAGCCCTGCCGCCGTCATGCGGTTCATCAGGTAGCGGCCCATCAGAAACGCTTTGTAGGCTTCCGCGTCCACGGCCGCTGCCGGAGCCGCGGGCAGCACCACGCGCACCTCGCGCGCGATCGCTTCCGCCACGTCCGCTTGCAGCGCAAATACATCCGAGAGGTCGCGGTCGTACGTTTGCGCCCAGATGTGCGTGTGCTCGCGCGTTTCCACAAGCTGCGCGGTCACGCGCAGCCGCGTTCCGGCCGCGCGCACGCTGCCCTCGAGGATGTAATCCAGGTCCAGCTCCGCGGCGATCTGCCCGGCACGGTTCGAGCCCGGCTTGTACGACATCGCCGTGCTGCGCGCGATCACGCCCAGCCGTTCGGGTTCCAGCCGCGCCAGCCGGCTGATCATCTCCTCCGTCAGCCCGTCGGAAAGAAATTCCTGCCCGGCATCGCCGCTCAGATTCACGAAAGGCAGCACGAGCAGCCGGCTGCGAGTCTTTTCCTTCCCCGGGTCTCTTACGGGATGCCGCGCGCCGCCGGCCCTCTCCCGCCCGGCCACGGGTAGCAGTTGCGTGCCGCGGGAATCCCACCAGGCCGCCACCTCAGACCTCAGCGCGTACACCGAACCCAGCTTGTCGTGCTGGTGCCGGTGGACGGGCAATCTCTCCGTGCGCTCCCAGCGCTGCACCGTGCGCACACCCCGCCGTAGAAAGGCGGCGATCTCCTTCCAGGAATCCAGCCGGTCGTCCTTCTGTGATTCGAGGGTCACGATGGGTTGGGCAGCCACGGCGATTCTACCTGCCGTCGAGGTTGGCTTCAATTTGCGCGCTACGGGCGCGCCATTGTGCGCCAGAGTGCGCCAGAAGCGTACAAGACGTGGTCTGGCGCTTGCTCGTGCTCACCCCGCGGCCTAATGTGCCGTAATGCGGCGCAGAGTTTCCGGATGCGCTGGAGGTAAACCGTGACGCAAACGATGAAGCAGTTGAAGCAAACGATGAAGGTCGCGACGTCAGTGATGGTTGCCATGCTGTTGTGCGTCTCCACCGGCTGGGGTCAAACGCAGGGCCCGCGCGTGGCGCGCCCGCCGCAAGCGGATGAACCTCCCGCGATCGAGCAGCAGGTTCAGCAGGAGGCGGACATCCCGGACGATTTGCCGGACCTGCTGACGGTTCCCTCGGGGACGCACGTGTCCATGACCATCGTGCGCGCGCCGCAGGAATCGCAGGCGAAAGAAGGAGACCGGGTGTACCTGCGCTTGCGCGCGTCCCTGCGCCTGGACGCGCATACCGTGATCCCCGCGCGGACGCTTGTGGTGGGTGTGCTCACCAGCAGCGCGGGAATCGGCTTCGGCATGAGCAGCCAGCACAACGGAATGTTGTTGCGGCTGCAAACCATCGTTTTGCCCCACAACTACCGCTTGCCTGTTTCCGGACGCGTGGAAGGAACCATTGGCCCCCCGAAAGATCCTGCCAAGTCGCCCTCGGCATCGAATCCCGTGGCTGGGTTTACGCCGGAACAGCTCGCCGCCGTGGGCAGCTTTGCCCTGGTAGGAGGGGAAATCGGGCGCGCCATGGGAAAAAATCCGCGCGACGGCATGGTTGGCACACTGATCGGAGCGGGAGTCGGCGTGGCGACCATACTCGCCATGAACGGGAACCACGTGCATCTGAACGCAGGAAATACCGTCGAGGCGGTTCTCGACCAGCCGCTAGCGGTCGACCCGCGATATCTCCCATAAGCATTCATGCGGATCTTAATCTCCACTGTAGCGCGGGGCGTCGAGCCCCGCGGCTTGTCCGCTCCTCCACGGAAACTCACCGGAACCACCACAAACACGCGCGAGCCGCTGGGTAGGTAAGTTCCCGAGGCCAATTGCCCGGACGCCCTTCCGAATTCATCAGAGGGGCTGTAGCCTAGTAGCCTAGCTAGGCTCGCATGCCTGGAGGCCATCCCATGAACGAGAAATCCCTGCGCGAGCAACTGCGGAAGTTCGTCGGCTGGGGCGAGGCGCATGCCGACTGGCCGGATGCCCTGAAGAATCTCCCCGCAAAACTTCGCGGC
Organism: Candidatus Acidiferrales bacterium; assembly: GCA_035314265.1. Classification (GTDB taxonomy): domain Bacteria; phylum Acidobacteriota; class Terriglobia; order Acidiferrales; family UBA7541; genus JOPF136. Next base: position 139 of record DATFZR010000311.1, on the reverse strand, counting down.
GTGCGTCCCGTGGGAATCCCGTATTCCGCCTGGGAGCTGCTCGAACACGCCCGCCTCGCTCAGCACGACATCCTCGAGTTCAGCCGCAACCCCAAACACGTCTCGCCTGACTTCCCCTCCGGCTACTGGCCGAAGAGTC
>DATFZR010000310.1:0-10380 GCA_035314265.1 Candidatus Acidiferrales bacterium | reverse complement strand
AGCCGCCGTGCCCGTCTTCTGTGTAACCGTAGAGTGATGGCAAAGTGGCTGCGACGGAGAAAGGGTCTGCTCTCGGGTGCAAACAGCGTAGCGTACTTCATTCCTAGCGGCCGGCCGTGGGGCCCATCACGATCGGCGTGCGCGCCATCTGCCGGGGGTCCAGGCATTCCTTTGTGAGGTTCTCGCCTTTTTTGATCTCGTCCAGATGGCTGCTGTGCCATTCGTACCGGCGAATCGAATACCGCTGCGGGCAGGTCTGGCAAGTCGCTTCGGGCTTCTTGAAGTCTCCGCAACCGCCGGCTGCAGACCACAATTCCATTTTTGTGGGATTGCCCAGGGCAATTCTCAACTGCGCGTGGTACCCCTCGAGGAAGTCCCATGCATAGCCCATCGCATCTGCCCAGCGAAGAATCATGAAGTTCGCAAACGATCCATCGGGCGAGCACACCAGGGCCAGCACCAGCGCCTGCCGCCCCGCTTCTATGGGAAGAGTCTGTGCGCTGCCGAACGTGCAGTCGAGAATCATGTCTTCTGCTTGCTCGCCGCGGAACGGGATGCGCTTTCCTTCTCTTACCAGCGCCAGGGCGGCAACGGTTTCTCCGCTGTCTTTATCCGGCTGCTCGTAGACGATCAGCGTCTCGCCCTGCGGCGCCAGGTGCAGGTCCAGTGCGGTGCGGATGCGCGCCTTTGCCGGAATCAGCGCCCGCGTTCTGGCATCCAACTTCGCCTCGGCAGGCGGATTTGCGGCTGTTGCGGCAGGATTGGCCTGGCCGCGGCTCGCGCCGGCGTTCACGGAGAGCGCCAGCACCAGCAGCGCTGCACCGGCGACCCGCAACTTCTCGACGCCTCTCATCTCGCGGTAAATCCTGTTCTCCGGTCGCAACGTTGCGCGCGGGAGAGCCCAAGGAGTGAAATATCATAAATCGCGCGCGACACTGCGGAGAAAATGCCGGACGCCGTCGCCGGTGAACAAATCGGCCGTTACCGCGTCCTCTCGAAGCTCGGAGGCGGGGGGATGGGAGTCGTCTTCAAGGCGGAAGACACGGACCTCATCCGTTCCGTGGCGCTGAAGTTTCTTTCGCAGGACGCGTCAGGATGCAGGCGCCTCGCCGTTTGTCTCTATGGGGTTCTTCCGTGCTGCGCCAGCCACAGGCTCGCCCGGCGCTGGGCTTCCGCGATCTGCACGCCGGTCATTTTCTTCGCCAGGAGGTCGCGGTTATTCGGAGCGTTTGAGTTTCCGCCGGGAACGCTGAGCAGATACCACTTGTAGGCTTCGACAAAGTCGGTGGGCACGCCCGCGCCCGTCTCGTACATCACTCCAAGACCGTTCTCTCCGTCGGTGTCGCCCTGCTCGGCCGATTTGCGATACAGGTCCACGGCTTGCGCGTCGTCGTGCGGCACGCCGCGGCCCCGGGCGAACATCCAGCCCAGGCTATACTGCGCGCGCGAATTCCCCTGCGCCACCGACAGCCGGTACCACTTCACGGCCTCGTTATCGTTGAGCGGCACGCCGCGCGCATCTCGATAGGCGTTGCCCAGGTTGGTTTGGGCGATCGCATTGCCCTGCTCGGCAGCCTTCCGGAACCAGTTGGCCGCCTCCACATCGTCTTTGGGCACGCCGCGGCCGCTCTGATAGAGCACGCCCAGGTTATTTTGTCCTTCGCGGTTCCCCTGTTCCGCCGCCAGGCGAAACCACTTCACCGCTTCCGCATCGTTCTGCGGCACGCCATTTCCGTCTCTGTAGTTGTTTCCCAGATTGACCTGCGCGGTGGAGTTGCCCTGCGCGGCGGCCTTCGCATACCACCTGTCTGCCTCCGCGTGGTCGCGCGGCACGCCGCGGCCCATGTCGTACATGAAGCCGAGCCCGAGTTGCCCCGCGCCGTTCCCCTGGTCTGCGGCCAGGCGGAACCACTTCACGGCCTCCGAATCATCTGCAGCGACTCCCAGGCCGTCGCGGTACATCACTCCCAGGTTGCTCTGCCCCAGCGCGTTCCCCTGCTCCGCTGCCTTGCGATACCACTTCACCGCCTCGGCATCGTCGTGGGTGACGCCCGTGCCGCTGCCATACATGTAGCCCAGGTTTGCTTGCCCGGTTGGGTTGCCCTGTTCTGCCGCTTTGCGATACCAGGCCGCCGCCGTGGGTTCGTCCTTGGGCACGCCGCGGCCGTATTCATACATGAAGCCCAGATTCGCCTGCCCGTAGCCGTTGCCCTGATCCGCCGATTTGCGATAGAGCTTCACCGCCTCGTTGTCGTCTTGGGTCACGCCGCGGCCGTTTTGATACATATAGCCCAGGTCGTTTTGCCCCTGTGCGTTTCCCTGGTCCGCCGCTTTGCGATCCCACCGCACAGACTCGGCATCGTCTTGAGGCACGCCGTGGCCCAAGCGGTACATCAGCCCCAGGTGGGACTGAGCCGGTGCGAAACCCTGATCCGCCGCCTTGCGATACCACGCCGCCGCCTGTGAAAAGTCTTTTGGAACGCCATCCCCCAGCTCGTACTTCAGGCCCAGTTTGTCCTGCGCCTGGGCGTCCGTGGGGTTCAGGCTATTGTCCACAGCGGGCGGCGGAGCTACCGTCCTGCCGCTCCCTGCAGTTTTCAAGGTGAGCGCGCTCTTCACCGTCGTGGTCTGGCCGACGGGGAGCGTGACTTCCCGTTCGTCGTCCTGATACCCATCGAGCGACAAGCGCACGCGATGCCGGCCCGGCGCGAGCGTGGACATTCGCAAGCGCCCCTCCGGGCTCGTCGTCCCTACCGGCTCGTCGTCCACATAGACCCTGGCCCCGCCCGGACTGGCATCGATCAACAGGACTGCCGCTGAATTTGCCGGCGCCGGCTTCGGCGCAATCTCGCGCAGCGTGGCCATCAGGGTGTCGTTCGCCCCGGCCGCCCGCAGCTCTCTTTCTGTTTCCGTGGTAATCGGAAAGTCCACGCCGCGTTCCTGGGCCAGCTCGCCCACTCGCTTGGACGGCACCTCGCCCTTGAGCAACCGGATCACATCGTCCTTGGAGAGAGGTTTCCTCGGAGCCTGCGGCGCCGCGCCCAGCGACACCAGCGCGACCAGCAGCATCGCGGCCGCAGCGGCAAAACTACGGCGGGCCCGGTTTTTCCACGATCCCGTCCCCACGCCGGATGCTTTCTGTTTGCGGTTCCAATGCATCATCAGTTCACGCCCCGCTCTGCGGCCTTGGCCCGCTGCGCTCGCTCTATTTTCTGACGAAGCACGGCATTTGTGGAGTCCACTTTCAAACCTTTTTCGTATTCTTTAATCGCGTTGTCGTACTCACCGTTCTCGTAGAAGAAGTCTCCGGCCGTGACCGCTGCCTTGACCTCTTTGGACTGTGCAGCGTTGTCACGGCCCTTCGGCGGCTTCGTATCCACGGACTCCCCTACAACCGAAGACGAAGCCCCCTCTGGTGTTCGAGCAGATGGCGGCGGCGCTGGTGGTGGCGCCGGTGGCGGATTCTGCTTTAGAAGCTGGTCGATTTCCGGGGCGCTGTTTTGCGCTCCTCCGCCGAACTTCGACCACGAGAAATACCACGCACCGGCCCCCAGCACCAGAACGGCGATTCCAACGAGTGCCCACATGGGTTTTCGCGACGTGGTTGGCTCGGCCCCACGGCCCGAAAGAATTACCTTCGGAGCCTCCGGTATGCGAGCCGCTGGCTGTGGCTTGGCCGGGACGACCGCAGGCTGTGCCGCCGGTGCCGGCGGGATCGTCTCTGGCTGAGACGCCGGCGTGGGCGTCCGCGACGCCACGGGTTCCGGCGCCCGCAGCGGGTTGGGTTGCGGCACCGGGGTCTTCATCTTCGTGGCCGTCTCCGCCTCACTTGAAGGCGTGCTCGGGGAAGCACTCGGCGAAGTGCTCGGCGAAGTGGTCGCGGAAGCACTCGGCAACGGGCTCGGCGAAGGATGGGGCGTAGGGCGCGCCGCCGGCCGTTCCGCCGTGCGGTCCACATCCTCCGGCGCGATCGCCGCGGCCAGCGCTTCGTGCATCTCTTCCGCGGAGGCAAATCGATTCGCGGGATCCTTCTCGAGCGCGCGCATCACCACGGCCACCAGCCTCGCCGGCAACTGATCCCGAAGAGTTCGCGGGTCCGGCGGCGGCGTGCTCGCATGAGCCATCAGCAGCGCCACGGGGGTGTTTGAAACAAACGGCGTTCTGCCCGCCAGCAATTCGTACAGCACCACGCCCAGCGAATAGAGGTCGGCGCGGCCGTCCAGTTTGTCCCCGCGCAGCCCCATCACCTGTTCGGGAGACATGTACGCCGGCGTTCCCACGATCATTCCCGTTCCGGTGAGCGAATTCTGGTACATGGACCCGTGCTCTTTTACCTTGGCAATGCCGAAGTCCAGCACCTTCGCGATATCCGTTCCGTCCGGACCGGTGGTCACCACAATGTTGCTTGGTTTGATGTCGCGGTGCACGATGCCCAGCCGGTGCGCGAAGCCGAGCGCCTCGCACACCTGCATCACGATCCGCACGGCCCTCTCGGGCTCCAGGCGTCCACCCTCGGCGAGTTTATCGAGCCCCGGCCCCTCCACGTACTCCATCACCATGAAGGGGCGGCCGTCTTCCGTTTCGTCGTAGTCGTGCACGCGCACGGCGTGCGGATGGTTCAGCCGGCGCATCAACAGCGACTCGGCGCGGAACCGTTCCAGGAATCCCGGCTCTTCAATCAGGCTGCGCGAAACCACTTTCAGCGCCCAGATTTCGTTGAAGTGTGTGTGCCGCGCCTTATAGACGCTGCCCATCCCGCCCTCGCCCAGTTTGGCCAGGATCTGGTACTTGCCCCGCAACACGGCGCCTTCCAACAGTTCCGTGGTGCTGTGCAGTGGTGCTCCATCTTTCGGGCACAAACTGAAGTCGTTTGGATACGTCGCGTGGCAGGTGGGACAGTTCTTCATCGTATTCGAGCGGGGGGAAACCGAACCCAGCCGGATAGTAGCATACGAAAGATTCCCGGACTTCCAGGGAGTGCCTTCCCAGCAACTCAGGCTCGAGGGAGCGCAACCTCTCTCCGCTCAACGAGCCGCGTGGCGTAACGCAGCGTCCCTTCCGTGCTATTCCTCCATCCCCGCTTTGGTCCCCGCCCCTGCGGCCCCTTCCGCCGGCGCCTTCCATCCCGCCGCCAGGTGATCGAAGTGCAGCGCAGCGTTCATCACCAGCATGAAGCTGCCTTGCGTTTCCTGCCGCCACATCGGATTGATGGCAAACAGCACCACATGCCCGCGTCCCACGGGCACGTCTACAACCGCGGGCGCTTCCGCCAGTTCGCCGCCGCCGGCCAGCAGGCCGCTCACCCACAGGCTTTTCTCCGGCGCGAACCGCAGCACCACCCGCGGCCACAGCTCCGGCGGCGGCACCACCGCGCGCAGCAGGTCGCGAATTTCGGGGTCCACATACGTTTCCTGCTCCACCTTCGAGCGCTTGGGCTCCGGCTCCGGCGCCGTCCACGGGCGTCCCTGCGGGATATCCGGATCCGTCAGCGAGCCGCGCCCGCTGGGACGTCCCTCCTGCTCGCCCGGGCCGCCGGGGTCTCCTGAAACGGAAACGCGAAACACCGGCGCCTGGTTGAAGTACACGCCCACGCGCTCGTCGTAGCCGTATGCGATCGGGCTTTTCTTATCGGCCACGTCCGCGTTCAGCACCGCGCCGCGCGCCTGCAGTTGCCGCGTTTGCGCGATGGTTACGCACTCCGTGATTCCCAGCGTGATCGGCAGAGCCGCGCTCGTTCCGATGGGAATGAATACGCCGCCCTGCTGCACGAATTTCTGAATGTTCTCGGCGCCGGCAAGCCCCAGGCCGCCGCGCACGTCGTCCGTCTGGTCCGGTCCGTCGCCGAAACTCGGGGTCAGCTCGGACTTCTTCCACGGGATGGGCCCGCCCGCATCCGAACCGTCGGGCATCATGCGCTGCGGAGTCCCTCGCAACACGCGCGGCAGATCGCCCGGCCCCGGCGGAAACAGGATCACGTCGAATTTCTCTCGCAGGTTCGGCGTGTTGCGCACCATCTGGTCGGAAATATACGTGTACGGAATTTTCCATTCCTCGAGCATCAGCCGGAACCATCCTTCGTTCTGCGTATTCACCCAGGTGTGCAGCAGGGCGATCCGCGGCACTCCCACGGCGTGGCGCGCCACGCTCACATCCGCCGACGTGGCATGTACGCGCAACCCCAGCTCGCGCGCCGCCGCATCCAGCAGCGAACGCGCGTTGCTTGGCGCGCCTGACGCGGAGATCAGCAGCGACCCGGCGCGAAATTTCTTCCCGTCCACCTCAAACGCCTCTTCCGCCGCCGACATCGCCACATCCTTCAGCCAGAACCGCAGCGTCGCAATGGCCGGCTCCGCGCTCGCGTCCACGATGTACAGCTTCGCCCCGTCCGCGCCATCCACGGCTCCGGCGGCGTGCGCCAGGCCGGGCAGCAGCGTCATCGGCGCCTTCAGGATGGCGGTATCCGTTACGCGCACCGTTTTCACGTTGCGCAGCGGCCCCAGCGTCCATCCCGTGTCGTCATACGCGCGCGGGTCGTTCACGGAGTAGTACTGCGTGTCCAGTAGCATGTCCACCAGCCGGCTATACGGCTGGTCCATGCGAAATACGTAGCTCCCGGCGGGAAGCGCGACCGTCTGCGCTTCCTTCTTCTCCGGCTTCTCGGGCTTCTCGGGCTTGGCGTCGGCCGCCTTCGCGTCCGCCTTCTGATCGTCCGCCGCGGACGCTCCCGGTTTGCCGTCCGGTTTTCCCGGCGCCTTCGTTTCCGTCACTTTCGCGGTGAAATCCTGGTCCAGCCGCTGCGCCTCCACGCCCTGTTCCTGGAACATGGCCACGAGCTGCGCTGCCAGCACCGGTCTGCGCCCATCATTCACGATCACCCATGCCGCCGGACCTTCCGTGGTTGCCTTTGCGATCGAGCGCCGGCTTTTCTGGTAGAAACGGTCCAGATATTCCTGCCCGTGCTGCCCCGTGTAGTCCAGAGCAAACAGCAGCGTGCTCTCCTGCAGGTTGATATTGTCGCGAATGGACCAGCGGATTTTCGCCAGCGGCGGATTTGGCCGGAACCAGGTGCGCGTTGTCGCGTCCGCATCCACGGTGCGCATCCGCGTGTCCGCGCCCAGCCCGCCGAACGTTTCGTAGAACCGTCCGATCGAGTTGTGCCCCTGCGCCACGAAGAACATGTAGTTCGGCGCCCACCCGTCGTAGAAGCCGTGGGTCCAGATGCCGGGCACGCCCCGCTCCGTCATGCTCTGGATCTCGTGATAGGCCAGCTCCTGCCACTCGCTCACCACAATCGGGTCGAGCCACGCGTTGTACGGCCCCGTGCCCGTAGACGTGTACAGGAACGGCACCGACTCGTGCAGGTCGTGCAGCACCTGCGGGTGCCAGTCGAGAAATGTGTGCATCTGGTTGCGCGAAAGCGCGAGCCCCATCGCGATCGCGTCGCGATTGTTGTCGTGCGCCACGTAATGTCCCCAATAGATCAGGTTGGGCGCCGCCTTCTCCGGGTTGGCTTTGCGGTAGTTGTACACGTCTACGTCGCGGTCGCGCCCGTCCACTTCCAGCACCGGAGTGATCACCACGATCACGTTTTTCCGGATGCCCTCGATCATCGGCGTATCTTCCACCGCCAGCCGGTAGGCCAGCTCCATCAGCATTTCCGGCGAGCCCGTCTCCGGCGAATGGATCGAGCCGGAGAGCCAGTAAATCGGTTTCCCGTCGTGGATCAACTGCTTCGCCTCGCCGTCGGCCAGCTTCCGCGGGTCAGCCAGCTTCGCGGTGATTTGTTTGTAGTGGTCGAGCGCCGCGATGTTCGCCTCGTCGCTCACCGCCACCAGCAGGAACTCGCGCCCTTCCTCGCTCTTTCCCGTCGTCCACACCTTCACGCGCGGCGAGGCCGCCGCCAGCGCCCGGTAGTAACGGTAGATGTCCGCCGTGTGCGTCAGCTTGTCCGGCGTGCCGATCACATAGCCCAGAATCTTTTCCGGCGTGGGAACCTTGGCCGATGCCGGAAGGTGGTTCACCAGGTCCGTGGTCAGATAGGGCTCCGTGGTGTACTCCAGAATTTTCTGGGTGTAGGGCACGTCGTTGGCGGGCGTTGCCGCCTTGCCCTTGATGCTCTTGTGCTTGGATTCGTCCCCCTGGTAGGTCAGGGACTGTCCACGCATCGTCCTTACGCCCGCCACACCAAAGATGACGCACGCCGCGATCAGAATGAATAGAGTACGTTTCACCGAGGGTCTCCTTCGTGGCTCCGGCAGCCTGCCCGCCGTGCCTGTTTCCGCCGGCGTTTTCTCCCGGCTCTCTTTTACCGCCTCATGCGCCCCGCGATTTTGCGATAATTCCAGCCGTACAGGGAGGAAAAAATGACCCCATCTACCCCCGCCCCATCCGTGCTCATTACCGGCGCCACCGATGGTCTGGGCCGCGCCATGGCCATCTTCCTGGCTGCCAACGGCTACCGCGTGTTTGCCGCCGGCCGCAGCGCGGAAAAGCGCGCCTCGCTCGACCGCCTGGCGGAAGAAAAGAAGCTCCTGATCGAGACGCTCGACCTCGACGTCACTTCCGACGACTCCGTGCACCGCGGCGTCACCCGCGTGCTCGAACGCGCCGGCCAGATCGACGTGCTGATCAACAACGCGGGCGTCGCCTACGTCGCCGTGGTGGAGGAGATCGGCCTCGACGACCTGCGCCGCCAGTTCGACACCAACGTTTTCGGGGCCGTCCGCCTGATCCAGGCCGTTCTTCCCGCCATGCGCGAACGCCGCAGCGGGCGCATCCTGAACATGAGCTCCATCGCGGGTAAAATCTCCACGCCGCTCATGGGCATTTACAGCTCCAGCAAATTCGCGCTCGAGGCGCTTTCGGATGCGCTTCGCCTGGAGCTCGCGCCCTACGGCGTCCGCGTGGTGCTCATCGAACCTGGCTACATCCCCACCAACATGGCGAGCGCCTCGCTCGAGCTCTCTTCCGCCTACGCCGCCCGCGCGGAGAAAAGCCCGTACGTCGCGGTCTACCGCGCCTTCCAGAAAACCTGGAAAGGAGTCACCCAGGCCGCCCGCAACACTCCCGAAGACTGCGCGCGTGTAATCCTCCGCGCCCTGCTGGACACGCCCCCGCGCGCCCGTTACACCGTCACCAGCCGCGCCCGCTACGGCGTGATTGCCAAACGTCTGCTCCCCGACCGCATGCTCGACAAAAGCATCCTGCGCTCCATGGGTCTGCACAAACCGCTTTAGCGCTTCCGCTTCAGGAAGCGGCCACGGTCCCCGAGGACATCCAGTCTCGGAGAACCCCGGGATAAAACAGAAGGTTCACAACAGTAGCAGCGGGTGTTTCAAGAGCCGGCTTCTGCGGAGCGCATCTTCCTTACGATTCCGTTTTGCCGTCGGAGAAATGCAACGAAAGATACTGCGCCAGCAGCTCCCGCGCCGCCGGGCTCAATTCCGTAAACTCCACCGCCGCCCCGCGGTCGAGTTCCAGCCGCCGCACGATCCCGCGCGCCATGATGTTCTCCCCACTGCTCAGGGAAAGCTGCAGCTTCAGCTCTACTCCAGAGGGAGGCGGGTCAGGCAGCAGCAGGTACACGCCGTCGAGCGAAATATCGCGCACGTGCGCCGCGGGCATCCTGCATTCAACCTCTGCGCGTACGCCCGAAGCGCGAGGCGAGTGGCGGCGCTCGTCCGGTGACTTGGACATTGCCGGGATTCTAGCACTCCCCCGCGCGCCGGCTCGTGCGCCGCAAGCCCCGGCATCCAACTAGCAAACGGTAACGCTCACGGCACAGCGCCGGCTGTACCCGCTCCGTGCCCTCCGTCGTGAACTCCGCGTTGTCTTCCGGTTTTCTATGGGTTGGTAAGCTGCGGCGAAATGGAAGCCTCACGGATCTCCAGGTACGCCTTCGACCACTTCTCGTGCAGTGGACTCTCCGCGTAGTTGTTCGCCGCGTCCCGGCTGGCAAACTCAATCGCAAACGCCGTATCGTAATCGCGCGGCTGCATGCGGTCCGCCTTCAGCCAGATCGTTTTGATCCCGGGAATCGTTCCCGCCATATCTTTCACGCCGTCAATCGCCTTCTGCTTGTCCGCATCGGAGACGCCCGCCTTCCACTTGATCATGGAAACCTGCAGCACCGTCTTCGGCTGCGCGAACTTGTTCTTCGCCTGTCCCGCGGCAAAGCCCGCGCCGAACAGCGCCACCGCCGCCATCAAAAACAGCCAGGGAGCCTTGCGCCTAAACATTTCGAATCCTCCTCGGAGATTGTCCGCGGAGGAACAGTGCCACGCCGGGCCTCCCTCCGCAAGCGAGCGACAGGCTGACGGCAGCCCCGGCACAACCCATATAGAAAACCAGGAAGGCCCGCCGTTCTTCTTCGGCGCAGCT
>DATFZR010000309.1:0-8926 GCA_035314265.1 Candidatus Acidiferrales bacterium | reverse complement strand
GCCAGCGAGAGTCCGACCGCCTCTGTGAGCGCGGCGACCACGAGGCAGACGGTGAGGGCCAGCAGGAGCGAGAGCTCGTCGTTGCAGCTTCTTTCCACGCGCTTGAGCAGGGGCGGAACGAGCTTCCAGCCCGCGAGCATGATGGGAACCATCATCAGCAGCGCCTTGCCGATCTTCCAAGCCACCTGGCCGTAGCCGGAGGTTCCGGCGCCGGCCAGGCCGGGCAGCAGCACGGTGAGGATGATGACGGCGAGATCCTCGACGAGCGACAGGGTGATCATCAGGCGGCCGACGGCGCTGGAAAGCTCGCCGCGGTCCATCAGCAGGCGCAGGAGAACCATGGTGCTGGCCACGGAGATGATGGAGCCCAGCGCGAGTCCCTGGAGGAGAGGCCAACCCAGCAACGCGCCGACGCCGGCGCCGAGAGCGATGGAAATGAGAAGCCCGAGCGGCGCGCCCACGAGCGCCACCCACTTTACGCGCAGCAGCTCCGGAATGGAGAATTCCACGCCAACCGAAAACATCAGGAAGATTACGCCGACTTCGGCCATCACTTCAAAGGTGGGCACTTCGTGGACCTGCGGGCCGGGAGTGAACGGGCTCAGAAATAGGCCGGCTAGAACGTAGCCGAGGATGAGCGGCTGGCGCAGGCGCAGGGCCAGCATGCCGAACAGGAAGGCGCTGGCGATGACCATGGCCACGTCGCGGAAGATTAGGGTGTGCGCGGTCACGAGAAGGTCATCGTCCAGGAGCGGGTTGGCCGGAACCGAGAGAACACTCTAGCACAGGGAATCACGGGTGCCGGGGGCAGCGCGGCACGCGGGGGCACGGACACGCGACGCGAGATTCTTTGCGGCAAGAGCCTTCCCGCGACATTTTTCGGCTGGGGCTGGAGATTCAGGATTGGCTGGCAGGCTGCGAGGCCTGGGCGCCGGGCTTGGGTTGCGACGCAGGGGCGTGGAGGAACTCGACGACCATGTGGTAGAGCCGGGTGCGGGTTTGGAAGCGTTCGTTGGCGCGCGTGATGTAGCGAACGCGCCCCTTGATGCCCGCCCCGGAAGGGCTGACGCTCAGGACGGGAGCGCCGGAGACGCTCGGGGCGTTCCCGGCGGGAGCTCCCGCGAGGTGCGACCACTCTTCTTCCGCGATTTGGGCGTTGGCCTGGGTTTCCGCGGTGACCATCTGGAGCACGGAATCGGCCACGGCATTGGGATTTTCTCCGGGGGGGACCAGGAATTCGAGCTCATCCCACAGCCACTGGCCGGAAGTGGTGAAATTGAAGTAATGCCCTTCGATGGCGTAGCTGTTGGTGAAGGTGACTTTGCGGCCGGTGGGATGGCCCGGGTCGTTCCAGTTGCCGGTTTCGAGCAGCACGGTGTTGAACAGGGTGACTTCCATCACCTCGCCGCACACGCCGTTGATTTCGACCCAATCGCCGGAATGCACGCCGTTGCGTCCCATGAGCATGAACCAGCCGATGAAGCTGACGATGAAGTCTTTGAGGGCCACGGTGAGGCCGGCGCCGGCAAAGGCCACCAGCGTGGCCAACTGGCTGGGCGGGCCCAGCACCACGAGCAGGATGAGCGCCAGGCAGCAGGCCTGCACCGTAAAACGCGAGAGTGTGCGCAGCGTGTGCATGCGGCGCCGATCCTGCGTCATGCGCTCGAAGACGCGCCTCATGGTGAGGTTAGCGGCGATTCCGATCAGCACGATCAGCGCGATCCACAGCGAGGAGAAAAGGACGCTGCGCGCGGCTTCTGATTGCTTGGTGGCTTCGAGCGCTTCCCATTTGCCGTATGTGGCGGCGAGATCCGACATATCGTGGAGACGCAGCTTCGTGCCCGCCAGGATCTTCTGGGTTCGTGATTGCTGGCGGAGCATTTCGAGCGTTACGCTCTCGCCCTGGGCGGCATTGCCGGCGGCGGGCGGCGCTACAGCCTTATTGGTTTCCGGTTGCACAGAGGACGAGCTGGGGGCCGCAGCCGCGGCCACCGCTCCGCCTGATTCTTTTTCCAGGGAATCGAGGCGCTCGCGGAGGGTTTCCGCGGCGGCGGCCGCGTCCTGCTGAGCCGCCTCCAATTGATTCCGCAGGTTGTGCAGGCCGAACCAAATCTTCAAATGTCCCAGGAGGGTGTCGGAAGTGTCTGCGGGGGCCGCAGGGGCAGCGGCGGCCGCGGTGTCTGCGGCCTGCTGGGCGGCCTTGTAGTCGGCCTGCAGGCGCTCGATCTGGCTCTTTAGATCTCCGCCGGCGCCGATCAGGTCTTCGCGAGCGCTGGCCAGTTCGTCTTTGGCCAATTCGAGTTTGGCCTGCTCGACCTCGATTTGCTCTTGAAGAGTCTGTTTGCGGCGGCCGCGGGCTTTGGCTGCCTGCTTGGTGAGCTTGTCTACCACGTCCTGCTGCCCGTCCACGTTGGTCTGGAGCGCCCGGACCGAGCTTTCGAGATCCTCGAGTGCGGGCGTGGACGGCTCGGAGGTGTCTGCAGCGCGGCGGAGCGCGATCAGGAAGGCGAGGTCCAATTGGTGGTCGGCCAGGCGCAGGGCTTTCTGGGCGAGCTGCTTTTCATCCTGGGTGACGGCCAGAGCGCTGAGCCTGCGCGCCGTGTCCAGGCGCACCTCCTCGGCCAGGATGCGGGTGATGAGCTCGGAGGCGGGCGCTTGGGGGAGTTGGCGAGGCTTCTGCGTCTTTGCGCGGGCTTCGCGCTCAGCGGCGGGAGCAGTGGTCAGCGGAGCGAGGGCGAGAAATGCCAATGCAGCGGCAGCCGCGGCGCGTTGGAGGGAGGGACGCATGGCGCGGCCGATTGTAATACGGAGGAGGGATGCGGCCGGGGAAACATTTTTGTGGCACGGGGGTCTCGTGACCTACGGGGGCGGCGGCCTCCTGGCGGCTGTTTGCTGTGAGGGAAGCATGCGCGAAGGAGTGTGAGCGGGCGCGCCTCCGGGGCACTAGAATCGCTCGATGATGGAAGAATTCGACGAGACGCCATGGAAGCCCATATCGCGCGGCGCGCTGATCGCGTGGCTGGTGGCCTACGGGCTCTTCCTCTGGTATGCCGCGCGGGATACCGAGGGCTTCCTGCTCCTGGACCACGTGAACCTGGTGTTTCACGAGGCGGGACACATGTTTTTCTCGTGGTTCGGGCGCACGATCATGATTCTGGGCGGGACGCTGGGGGAATTGCTGGTGCCGCTGGGCGTGGCGATTTATTTCGGGCTGCGAAGAGAGACGGCGGGAGTTGGCTTCGCCTCGTTCTGGTTCTTCGAGAATTTTCTCTATATCGGCACGTACATGGCGGACGCGCGAGCGGAGGAGTTGCCGCTGGTGGGCATGGGCGACACCCTGGACCACGACTGGAACGTGCTGTTCAGCCAGTGGGGCGTGCTGATGAAGGACACGGCTATCGGCGGGGCGACGCGGTGGATCGGGTGGTGCGGGATGTTGGGGACGATGGGATGGCTGGTGTGGATGCATCTCCGCGCGGCGGGGGCCGGGAACGAGAAGATGTAGACGCGCTATCCCACGAAAATCGGGCACGGGAGTCCCGTGTCCCTACGACGACACAGATGCGACCAGATGCAGGGGCACGGCATCGCTGCGCCCCCTCGTGTGAAACCCTGCGTCCAACACGTCACAGAGGCTTGCGCGGGGGATTGACCGAACGTCCGGCTTGCAACTCCATCAGGTTGTGGATCGCGGCGTAGTCCGTGGGATCGAAGCGCAGGCATTGGCGATAGCTGGCCATGGCGTCGGCATTCTTGCCCAGCCGGGCCTGGGCGTTGCCGCGGTTGCGGAAGGCCTCGGAGTAGGCGGGGAAAATGGCGATGGCGCGGTCGTAGGCTTCGATGGCGCCTGCGTCGTCGCCCAGAGACGAGCGCAGGGCGCCGAAGGAATACTGGGCCTTCGCGCTTTGGGGAGATGTTTCCACGAGGCGCGTATAGAACACCGTGGGACTCCGCCAATCGAGGTTGCGCACCGCTGTGCGCGCGCCGAACAGGAGTGCAACCGCCAGCAGAACGGTTCTCCAGTGGCGGCTTTGCGCCAGCAGGATCGCCAGCAGCAGCGCCAGGCCCAGGCTGGGTGCGTAGGCCAGACGCTCGCCCATGATCGTTCCGATGGGAAATAGCACGTTCGCGGTTACGGCAAAAAGCGCGGCGTAGGCGAGCACGGGCGGGCGAAGTTTGCGGCTCTGGATGACCAGGAAAAGCGCGCCCGCGGCCAGCGCCAGTCCGGCCCACGCGCGCCCGTCGTCGAGCCCCATCACCAGCGGAATCTGCTTGTAGGAGTAGTCCGCGGAGAGCGTGATGGGCAGCAGCGTTTTGAACAGGTACAGGCATTGCACCCATAGGGCGGTGAGGATTCGCGGGCCGGCGTCGATGAGCGATGCGGGATTGTCTACGGCGGGGATTCGAGAGCTGCGCGAGAGAAGGTTGTGAGCCGAGAGGGCGGCGCCGATGATCAGGCCGGCGCCCACGGTGGCCAGAATGCGCAGACGAGTGCGTGCGTCTTCCTGCGAAAAACTATTGATGGGCCAGATCGGTTTTGGCGGGAGCACTACGGCCAGCGCGGCGAAGGCTGCGGCGCTTTCTTTGGAGAGAACCGCCAGGGCAAAAAGGACGAGCGCGCGAACCACCTGCCCGCGCCAGTAGAAAATCAGGGCGCCCAGGGCCAGCGCCGCCGCCAGTGTTTCTGCGGAGCCAACTACGGAGGTGGTGGCCTCTGTGTGAATCGGAAACAGGGCAAACAGAGCGGCGGCGATGAATGCGGTGCGCGGCGGCGTTTCCAGTTCGAGCAAAAAACGATAGAGCAGCAGAACCACGGCCAATCCCAGGGCCAGACCCGCGGCGTGAAACACCCACGCGTGGCCGCCACCGGCTGCCCACAGCACGGCCCAGAGCGTTTTGGAGATCGGCCGGTACAGCTCCTGCCCGCGGGGGTCGGGCCAATAGCCGGTGGTCCAGAGTTGGCCGAACTGGCGGAGGGAGCCGGCGTGCAGAGATTCGTTCTCGACGATCACGACTCTGTCGTCGAAAACGAAGCCGCAGGCCAGCGCGCCGAGATTGGGGAGGAGGAAGGCCGCGGCGAGCCATAGTGGCGCGCGGGGAACCGGGGGTTGTGGTGGAGAGGGAAACGACGCGGGGGCGGCCGACCGCAGGGTGGCCAGCTCTTGCTTCCGGCGTTCGCGTTGTTTGCGGCTCATCCGTTGTTCAGCTTGGTGGTTCGGCCCCGGTTCGTGCGCTGCTCCGCGGGTGCGGGCAGAAGCCTACATCGGGATTACACCACTTGCCATGCGCGGGAACGGAAGGCAACCTGCCGTGTCACTTTTGTGGGAAGGGCGGTCCGCTGACCCAACCGGCGGATTCCCGGCCGTGGTGGGTACCGCGATTCATATTGCGGATGCCCTCATAACGTGGACGCGGGCGGGCGGTACTTGCACCGTGGGCGCGCCCGTCGCTCACGCTGCTGCTCCTGATGCTGGTGATGACGGCGGCGGCTTGCGTGAGCGGCAATCTGCCGCCGGCGCTCCCGAACGCGCCGACCACACCGGCAGGCGTGTACCAGATACAGTTACAGGCCTCGGCGCCGGGTGGCGTAAAGCAATCCGTGCCCCTCACCGTCCACGTGATTTAGGCTGCCGGCGCACAGGAAAACCAGCCCTGCGCGCCGTTGCTGTGGTGCCGTAATGGGTTGCAAGTCGAGAAAGACAATTGACATGCGGCTGCAATTGCAGTAACAAAGCAGGAGTGAATTTCGGCTTCTCTGGCGAGGTCCAGGTAATGAAAGTTATGAAAACGCGTTCCCGATTTTCCTGGTTCGTGGCAGCCCTGGCCGGCACGGCGCTGATATTCCCACCGGGCCTTCTGGCGCAGCAGGCGCAAAGCGCGGGGCAGATTCCCCGCCTGATTCCCAATGTGAACCTCCAGCACGGCCAGAAGGTACAACTGGCCGCACCGGGGGCAAAGGTTTCCTGGGGAGACAAGATTACGACCGACGAAGGGGGCCGCGCACGCATCGTTCTGGACGACGGGTCCATCCTGAACGTCGGTTCGGGTTCCAGCCTCACGATCGTTCAGCACGATTCCGCCGCGCAGCGCACCCAGATTCAGCTGGCCTATGGCCGGTTGCGGGCGAGCGCGGTGCGCCTGGCGCGCGCCAATTCCTCGTTTGAGGTGCGTACGCCAACGGCGGTGGCCGGCGTGGTGGGCACGGGGTTTGACATCGAATTCATCAACGAGATCACGAACCTGAGCGTCACGGAAGGTTCCGTGAGCCTCTGCAACCTGGCTGGGCAGTGCGTCACCATTGGAGCCGGCTTTACCTCCACGATTCGCGGAAACCAGCCGCCCACGCAGCCGGTACCCACGCCTCCGACAGCCGTCGCGCAGAACGTTTCGAGCACCTCCGTTGGCAGTGGTGCGGGAACTACGACGGCGGGGGTTGCGGTCGGCACCACGGCAGTTACGCACAGCCTCCCGATCCTTATCACCGTGGTTGCCGCGGCGGCAGCCGGTGGAATCGCGACTTCGGTCTCCGCCAGGGGAAAGAAGTGCGGTTGCACCACGGTGCCATAGGCAGGGCTTCGGTTTAGCTGCTTTCCTACTGCTACCTTCGAGTTGGCCCGCGATCTTGCGCGCGTTCCTGAACACCTGCGTTTGTGACATCTCTCCTGTGACTGCGCTTTGGTGGCCATGGTCAGGGTTTTCTGCCTGTGGGTTCTTTCTGCGGGCCGCCCTGTGCAAAACCACAAGAACTGGAACTTACCCACGGCCGGAAAAGCGTTGACCGTGGCCAACCTGACTGCGGAGAGGTCTAGCTGGCGGTGGGTGCCTGTGCTGGGGAAAGCCGCAGGGCTATTCGCCCTGCGCTACAGGCGCTTCGAAACAGGGCAGCAGGCCGCGGGTGACCCCGCGCGGCCTGCTGCCTGATGTCTTCCTTCGGGTACGGCTAGATTACGCGGAGTACCAGCATCACTTGTTTGCTTACGTTCTGGCCCGTGCCATTGCTGGTGGCCGTAAGCGTGATGTTGAAGGTGCCGGCCGGCGTTGTGGGCGCACCGGGAATTGCCGGTGGCGGGTTGCTGACGCAGGCTGTCCACGTGACCACGAGCAGCAGGAGCACGAGCGCCGGGGCCAGGCGCATCGCCCAGGGTTTCGGCAGGAGGCGGAGCATCATCGCCAGCAGAAGCGCCAGTCCGGTGAAGGCTGCCACAGGAGCAGGGGGCAGGGGGACGGGGCCGGTAGGCCTGCCGCCAACGAAAGAAGGATTGCAATTGGTCTGCACGGTTACGGTTACCGTGGGCGCCGTGGGGCCGCCCAGGGTGACCGAGGCCGGGCTTACCGAGCACAGCGTAAACGGCGCAGAGGACGCGCAAGTAAGGTTGAGAGTCACGATCAACCCTTGGGTGCCGCTGACGCTCAACATGTAGGTGGCCGTATCGCCTGGGGTCACCGTAATCGAGGTGTTGGACCCAGTGACAGCGCTTACGCTGATGGTCGCGCCGATACCGGAGAGCGTAACGACCTGCGGGCTGCCCGGAGCGTTATAAGCGATGGTGAGCATGCCCGTGCGCGTGCCGTTGGCCGTGGGGGTAAACGTGACGCTAACCGTGCAGCTCGAGCCCGGATTCAGCATGGCCGGGCAGGCATTCGTCTCGGCAAAATCGCCGCTTGCGGAGATGCCCGTAAGAGTGATCTGAGAGCCGCCGCTGTTGGTCATCGCGACCACCTGGGCCGGGCTCGTGGAACCCACCAGCACGGCGCCGAAGAAGAGAGGCGCGGAAAGAGTGAGCGAGCCTGCACCGCCTTGCACGCCCGTTCCGGAGATCGCGACGTTCTGGGTTCCCACAGAGTCCACAAACGCCAGCGTGGTGTTGAACGTGGCGATCGAGGGCGGCGTGAAAGTGACCGACACGAAGCATGTGGCGCCCGGGCTCAGCGATGTGCCGCAGCCGTTCGAGAGGATGGCGAAATCGGCGGCGTTGCCGCCGGTGAGCGCGATGCTGGTGATTGGGAGCGCGGTGCCTCCGGAGTTGGTGAGCGACACGTTCATCGGTGCGCTTGTGGAGTTGACCGCCTGCGGCGAGAAGGTGACGGCGCCTGAGGGAGTGGCCGTGGGCCCAGCCAATCCGGTGCCGCTTACCGCCACGGTTTGGGTGCCGTTACCGGCATTGCTGGCAACCTGTAGCGTGGAGGTGCGCGCGCCCGTGGCCGTAGGCGTGAAGGTGACGCTGATCACGCAGTTGCCGCCTGGAAGGACAGCAGTCGCGCATCCCGTGGCCGCGAAGTCGCCCGCATTGCCGCCCATGAAGGCCAGCGGCTGCGTCACCATCAGGCTCTGCGATCCCGCGGTGGCGCTGTTCGTGATGGTCACGGTCTGCGCCGTGCTCATGGTGCCCAGGCCCTGCGGCGCGAACTGCAGGTTGACGGCCGGCAAGGTGACCTGGGCCGGTGGGGCCACGCCGTTGCCCATGATGGTGATGCTCTGCGTGCCGCCTACGGCGTCGTCGGTGACCGTGAGCATCGCGCTGCGTGCGCCCGTGGTCGTGGGCGTGAAGAGCACCAGGATCGAGCACGACGACCCTCGGGCCAAGGGACTGGGGCACGTGTTGACGATGGAGAAGTCGCCGGGGTTCGTGCCGGCCAGCACGGCGTTCGTGATGTTCAAGGGCGTGGCCGTGGGCACAGTGGTGTTCGTAAGAGTTGCGATCTGCGCGGCACTCGTCTGGCCGACCGATGTCGTGCCGGGGAACGTCAGCGGGTTGGGCGTGAGCGTCGCCGTGGCCGGCGTAAGCCCCTGGCCCTGAACGTTAAACGAGCAGGGAGCGGCCACGGTGCAGGTGACGCTCCCCGAAGTGTTTGTGATGTTCAGCGTGGCCGTTTCGTTCGTGATCGTGCTGGGCGTAAAGGTCACGTCAACCTCGCACTGGCCTCC
>DATFZR010000308.1:0-4400 GCA_035314265.1 Candidatus Acidiferrales bacterium | reverse complement strand
ATTCCCGGCCTCATCCTTTATGTGATCTTCCTGGTGAGTTTCGGGGTTACCTGCGCGCGGCAGGCGTTTCACGTGCCGGACGCCAGGGTGCGATGGTTCGCCACGCCCGTGGCGGCGTTTATCGTAATGAATCTAGTGCTTGTTCCACTGGGAACGCCGTTCGACGTGATGCCGACGAACATATATTTATGGTTTTTCGCGGGCTTCCTGGGTCGCGCCACAACCCTGAACCCGCCGGAGGATTTCCGGTACTCCCAGGAGTCGCTGGCGTGAAGCCGGGAGTCCGCAGGGGCGAGCCACGCAGTGCCACGCGCCCGTTGCGCGTGCTTTTCGTGGATAGCCAGAGCGAACTGGGCGGGGCCGGATTCGCATTGCTGACGCTGCTCGAGCACCTGGACCGCAGCGAGGCTGCCCCTGTCTATGCATCGCTGGCCGACGACCAGCCCGAAATCTGGCCGCGCGTGGAAGCGCTGGGAATCCCCGCGTTCCATGTTCGCGCAGGACGCTTCCGTGAAGTTGGCCGCAGCGCGAAAGCGATCTACGGGCTCAGGAAGCTGATCCGGAAAGAGGAAATTGACGTTGTGCTGGCGAATTCCGGACACCCGCTGCTGTACGCGCGGCCCGCGGCCGTGGGCGCGCGGCGCCCGTGCGTGTGGTGGGTGCATGGTTATGTGGCAGCGGGCGGGGGCGGGGACGAACCGATTGCGAAGGCGCAACGAATGCTTTCCGCCGACGGCATCTACGCCAACTCCGAATTCACTGCCGGCCTGCTGGCGCGCGATTTTCCGAACCACCCTTGCATCCGCGTGGTGCGCTACGGAGTGGATCTCGAGCGGTTTCGTCCGGACCCGGAGGCCGGCGCTCGCGTACGGCAGGAGGCGGGCATTCCCGCCGGAGAACCGGTGATCGGAATGTTTGGCAGGCTGCAGCGTTGGAAAGGGCAGCACGTCTTCCTGCGCGCGGCGGCGCTCCTGGCGGGGCGCGGCATGCGTTTTACCGTGGCGGTGGTGGGCGGCACGATGTTTGGGATCGAGCCGGAATACGCGGAGGAGCTCGAGCGGCTGGCGGCGGCGCCTTCGCTCGCTGGGCGCGTGCGCTTTCCGGGCAACGTGCGAAATCCGCAGGACTGGATGAATGCGAGCGACGTGGTGGTGCACGCCTCGATCGAGCCGGAGCCGTGGGGCCTGGTGGTGGCCGAGGGCATGGCCTGCGGCCGTGCCGTGCTGGCTGCCGCAGAGGGCGGCCCTCTGGAGATGATTGACCACAAACGGACCGGCTGGCTGGCCGCGCCCGGCGACGAAGTGGCGCTGGCCGCGTGGCTGGAGATCCTGCTGAAGAATCCGGAGCTGCGCGCGGAGCTGGGCACGGCGGCGCGGCAGCATGCCGTTGAAGCATTTGATCCGCGGCGGGCGGCGGGCGTGATGTCCAGCGAGTTGTGGAGAATTTGGGCCGCGAGGATCGACAGCGTCCAACTGCTGCCGGAACCGGTGCAGTGAAGCCTGAAGGCACGACGACTCCGCTTCCCCAAACATCTATGAATGCAGATCAAAGCCGTCCGCCGGCCGCGGGGACACCCGTGGGCACCTTCACGCTGCAGGAGCTGGAGGGTTACTGGGGCGACGTTCACCGGCAGATCGCGCGGGAGCAGAGCCCGGGCGCCGCGATTGTGGAAGCGAACCCGCGCCTCGTGAACCTGTTCGACGACTTTGGGCACCGGCTGGGGATGCGCGCGAATTTGCGGCGTCTGGGCCGCCTGGATGGACGGCGCGTGCTGGATCTCGGATGCGGGCGCGGCCGTTGGGTGGCGGAATTTGCCGCGCGCGGGGCCCAGGTGACGGGAGTGGATTGGTGCGTGGAAGCGCTCGAACAGGCGCGGAGGCGCGTCCCTCAGGCTGGGTTCGCGCGTATGCCGATCAACGACCTGGGTTTTTCCGACGGATCGTTCGACGTGGTGAACTCGGTGACCGTGGTGCAGCACCTGCCGCACGACGTGCAGGTGCGTGCGATACGCGAGGCTGCGCGCGTGCTGGCGCCGGGCGGAATGCTCTCGCTGATTGAACTGACGGCCATGCAGCCCGGGCCGCATGTGTTTCCGCGGCGCGTGGAGGGTTGGGTAGCGCTGGCGCGGGAGCACGGATTTGAGCCCGCGGGTGTGCGCGGCTGCTGCTACGAGTTGGTTTTCCGTCCTTATAAGGCGGCGGTGGCGCGGCTGCGAGCGCAAAACGGAAACAGGCCCAGCAACGGGAACGGTCTGGCCGGAGTGGGCTCGAAGCACGGATTGACCTGGCGGCAGAGGGCCAACCGGCTGGCGATGACGGCGCTCGCCCTGCCCGCATTTCCCGTGGAACTGCTGTCGCTGGTCCTGCCCGCTGGCACGGCCACGCATGCGGCCATGGTGTTCCGCCGCGCCAGAGATTAGAGCGAAGCTTTGTCCGCAACCCAGACATCATTGCCGGAGTGCACCGCCGCCGTGAACGGCGGCGCGTCGCGGCTGCGCATTGCCGTGGTGACGCCGGAACTGCACCGCACGGGCGGGACAGAACGCGCCAACGCGGAGATTGTGGCGGCGTTCGCGCGGGAGCACGACGTGTGCCTCTACGCACACCGGTGGGTGCCGGACCCCGACGTGCGTCTCTGCTTCCATCCTGTGCCCGTGGTGCCGTGGCCGGGGCTCGCCCGGTATCTGAGCTTCTACCAGTCGGCCTCGTTTGCCGTGGCGCGAGGAGAACGGCGGCATGGCGGCTACGACGGGATTTATTCGCCGGGAGCGAATTGCCGGCAGGTGACGGTATCGACAGCGTGGTTCTGCCAGGCGCGGCAGTTGGCGCTGTTCCGATCGGGCGGACACCGGCCGCGGCCGGCGTCGTTGATGGATCGGCTGAAACTGATGAACCGCTGGTTCTTCGCGTGGACTACATCGGGGATGGAACGCCGCTTCTACCAGTCGGAGCGTCTCGAGCGGGTGATTGCGCAGTCACGGCTGCTGGCGGGCGATCTAACGAACTTCTACGATGTGCCAGCGGGAAAACTCGAAGTGGCACACGGCGGGGTGAATGCGGCCACATTTGATCCGGCAGAGCGGAAGGCGCTGCGGCCGCGCGTGCGCGAGGAGCTCGGGCTGCCCGACGGGCGCTTCGTTTTCTTTTTCATCGGCAACAACTGGCTGATCAAAGGCCTCTATCACGTATTGCGCGCGCTAGCGGAGGTTCCAGACGTGTGGGTGGCCATCGTGGGCGCAGACGTGGAGCGCCGCGAGTCCTGGGAGAAGTTCAGCCGCGCACTGGGGGTGGCGGACCGCCTGCGTTACCTGCCGCGGCGGCGCGATGTAATTGCGTATTACGCGGCGGCAGACGCGCTGCTGGCGCCTTCTGTCTACGACACATTTCCTCTGATGCCCATGGAGGCAATGGCGTGCGGGTTGCCCGTGATCATCAGCGCGCAGACGGGCGTGGCGGAAATCGTGGGGCCGGAAGACGCCCTGGTGGTTTCGAACCCGAAGAATACGCCGGAGCTGGCTGCGGCGATGCGTCGCATGGCCGGAGACGCGGAGCTGCGGGCACGCCTGGTGAGCAACGGCCTCGCGCTCGCGGGGCGCAGCCCGTGGGATCGCTTGCAGCAGGCCGTGGCGCGCGAACTCCTCGCGCAGGCTTCGCGCCGCGCCGGCAACAGGGCGATTTGCGAAACGCCGCGGGCAGCGAAGGCGGCACGCGCATGAGCCGCCGGGACCAGCGCCGCCTGCGTGTTTTCCTGGTGGGCACGGAGTTCTTCCGCAGCTACGGAGGAATCCAGTCCATCAACCGGTTGCTGGTGCGCGCATTCCGCGAGATGGGGCGTCGCACGCCGCTCGAGCTGGATGTTTTCAGCTTCACCGACGGGCCCGAGCATTTCCCCTCGGGCGATTGGGGCGATTCGGTGGTGCGTTGGCATGGGGCCAGCCGTCGCCGCGGCGAAATGGCGCTGCAACTGGCGAAACGCCTGCCCGTTGCCCGGCCCGACCTGGTGCTCTTCACTCATGTATCGCTGCTGCCCCTCGAGGAGGCCGTGCGCATGCTTGCCCGCGGCGCGCGCGTGGCTGTGCTGGCGCATGGGACCGAGGTGTGGGAACCGCTGGCGGGACGGATAGCTCGCGTTTTGCCGCGCGTTCACGCGTTTGTGTGTCCCAGCGAGTTTACGGCCCGGAAACTGGTGGACGTGCAGGGCATCGCTCCGGAGCGGATTGCTGTAATCCCGCACGGCCTCGACCCGGACTGGACCGCGGGGAGCGACGCAAGTCCCGTTGTGCAGGATGCGCCGCCGGCGCGCAACGGGCGCTTGCTGCTCAGCGTCACGCGGCTCTCGCGAGCGGACCGCGAAGGAAAGGGGATCGAACTGGTCCTGCGGGCCCTGCCCGCTGTGCTGGA
>DATFZR010000307.1:0-3254 GCA_035314265.1 Candidatus Acidiferrales bacterium | reverse complement strand
CGGCCAGCAGCTTCAGGTCGTCATCTCCCGGCAGGACTTCGAGCAAATGCTCCACATGAGCCTTCTCGTCGAGCAGCGTGCCGTGCACGCAGTAGCGCTGCCCGGCAAACTCGCCGATGCGCCGGTTGAACTTCAGGTCCGGCACGTACAGTTTGGGCTTGCCGGCCGGCACGTTCTTGTTGATCTGCTCGACCAACTGGCGGCACTCCTCGTAATACAGCTCCCGGCTGTGCTCGTTGATGCGGCCCAGGTCGGCGGGCTTCGCGTTGCGCGGCTCGTCGTAGCGGCCCTTGAGCCCCCACACGTAGAACCAGTGCGCCGAGCTCGAATGGTCCACGCCAAACAGGTCGTAGCTCACCGGCATCCATTTGTTGATGTACTTCTGCACCACCGACAGCGGAACCACGCCCGCGCGCACCACGCGCTTCAGCCCGTCCTGCCCCGTGCCCAGGTGGAACGATTCCTCGCGCAGCATCGGCGTCATGGACTGCGCCAGCGGCTCAAACGCCGAATAGCTCAGCATGGTGAGCTGGAACTTCCCGTCGCGGTCCACGAAGTCCGTGTAGGTGAAGAAATCGAGCCAGTTCTTTACGTCCTGGTTGAACGCGCCCAGCAGGCGTTTGCTCTCAAACGCGCGCCGCTCCAGCATCTTCTGCGCCTCGATGCGCCCGCCGTTTCCGAAATGGTGGATCAGCAGGTGGCACATCTGCCAGCCGTGCCGCATCTCTTCCGTCACCACGCGGCACAGCGATTGCCGGTCGTGCTCCGAGGGCGCCGTCTGGAACAGCCGCCGCTGCTGCTCGACCGATGCGAATTCCGTGTCGCCCTGATAGATGATCAGGTTCATCAGCGCGTCGCGCACGCGCTGGTCCGGCACGTCGATCAGCCGCCGCCACTTGGGATTGCCCTTGTAATGCCCGAATTCGATCTCACTCGAACGCATGGGCCCGAACTTTGCCTCGAACTGGTAGCTGGTGATTTCCGGATAGGCCACATCAATATCCTTCTGCCATTCCCGGAACAGGTCCACCCAGTCATCGAAATTGGTTATGCGCGTAGCAGCCATACTCTCGGTCTTCTCCTCGCTTGCTACTTCGTACTTCCTGCTTCCTTACTTCCCTGCTTCCCCGCTTCAATTCCCTACTTCCCCTGAAACTTCGGCGTCCGCTTTTCAAAGAACGCGCGGATGCCTTCCGTGCAATCCTCGGAGGCGAAGCACTTCATCTGCTGCTCGACTTCCAGATCCAGCGCGCGTTCCAGCTCGGCGCGGCCCGCGCCAAACAGCACGCGCTTCAAAGCCCGCACCGCCAGCGGCGGCCCGGCTGCAAGCTGCGCGGCCAGCGACTGCGCCTCCGCCAGCACCCTTTCCTGCGGCACGATGCGATCCACCACGCCGATGCGCAGCGCTTCCGCCGCGCCGATCATGTCTCCGGTCCACAGCATCCACGCCGCGCGCGATTCGCCCGCCAGGCGCGGCAGCAGATACGTTCCGCCAAAATCGGGAAACAGCCCTACCTTTGCGAAGTTCTGGCCAAACATGGCCTGGTCGCTCGCGATGCGGATATCGCAGCCCAGCGCCACATTCATCCCCGCGCCCGCCGCCGGACCGTTCACCGCGGCCACCACGGGTTTCTCCATCGTGCACAGCGCCACAATCAAACGGGCTCCGTTGCGCAACAGCGGTTCGAGTTCCTGGCCGCGCCCGGCATCGCGATACTCGCGAATCGTGGCCAGGTCGCCGCCCGAGCAAAACGCGCGCCCCGCGCCGGTCACAATCACGGCCCGCACCGCCGGATTCGCCGCCGCGCGCTCCACACCCTCCGCGAGCGCCCGGCCGAGTTGCGGGTCGAGCGCGTTCAGCCGCTCCGGCCGGTTCATGCACAGCGTCAGGACGCCGCCTTCCAGCGTCTCGACGAGCACCGGCGCCGCGCCCACTGCCGCTTCACTCACGCCCTGCTCCCTTGGCCTTGGCCGCCTTCGGCGTGGCATGGCCGTTCACCAGCGCAGCAAGTTGGCGGAAGTGATGGAGTTTGTCGGCCTGCGTTTCCGTGGCGTTTTGCCCGCTCGTGGACGGCAGCACGTACACCTGCGCGCCGTACAGCTTCTCTTTCTGCATGCCCAGCTTCACCGGCCGGCCGGAGAACTTCTCAAACACCAGCTTGCCGTTGAACGCGATCACGCGCGGCGCGTGCTGCTCCAGCTTCTGCCCCAGCATCACGCGGCCCTCGGTAAAATCCTCGCGGCGGATCTCTTCAATTCCCCGCGAAGGACGCTTTACCAGGTCCGTCAGCCCGATGCCGAAATCGAGCACGCGCCGGTCGTCCTCCGGCTCCAGCGGCTCCGGGATCAGGCCCGACTCGTACATCAACGGCCAAAAGCAGTTCCCGCGCCCCGAGTAGTAATGCCCCGCGCGCGCCGAAGCCTCGCCTGGGTTAAACCCCACCAGGACCATCTTCAGCCCATCCTTGAGGTAATCCGGCAACCCTCGCATTAGCGCCTCCCTCCCTCAGCAACCGCAGCCCGTTCCGTTCTTGTTCCCGGCCTTTCCGTTCCTCTCTTCGCCGGCCACTGGCCACTCGCCATTAGCCACTGCCTTTATCACTTGCCCTTAAACACCGGCTGCCGCTTCTCCACATACGCGGCCAGGCCTTCCTTCGCATCTTCGCTGGTGAACAGCAGTTGCTGCAGCTCGCGTTCCATCGCCAGCGCTTCCTGGAAGCCGACCTCCGCACCGCTCACCACCGCGCGCTTGATGCGGCCGACGGCGCGGGCCGCCTTGTTGGGCGCGCAGAACTGCCGCGCGTAGGTCTTCACTTCATCCCAGAAGTTATCGCGCTCGTAGATTTCGTGGACCAGGCCCATATCCTGCGCCTCTTCAAAGCCCATCGTGCGGCCGGTAACCATCATTTCCATGGCCCGCGAACGGCCCACCACGCGCAGCAGCCGCTGCGTGCCTCCCGTGCCGGGCAGTACGCCCAGGTTCACTTCCGGCAGCCCGATCTTGCCGCCTTCTTTCTTCGCCAGGCGGATATCGCAGGCCATGGCGATCTCCAGCCCGCCGCCCACGGTGTGCCCGTTGAGCGCGGCAATCACCAGCTTGGGCGTCTGCTCCAGGCGTGAAAGCGTCTCGTTGGCGTGCAGGCAGAAATAATATTTGAACTGCGGGTCGGCCTTCGTGAGCATGGAGATGTTCGCGCCCGCGGAGAAAAACTTTTCTCCCGCGCCCCGCAGCACGATCACGTACACAGACTCGT
>DATFZR010000306.1:0-6382 GCA_035314265.1 Candidatus Acidiferrales bacterium | reverse complement strand
GCGCCAGTGGGAGAATATCCGCGGGCAAGCGGCTCACATAAGGGGCTGCGTTAATGGCCGGGAAAAATAACTGTGTTTCTCGATGGCGTTGGACGGCGATTGCCGTCCTGCTGCTCTTTGCCTCGGCCGCGTTCGCCCAGGCGCCCGCACCGGAGGAAAAAGGCTCTGCCGCAGCGGACAAACGGGCGCGTGCCATCGAGCTCTACAGGAACCGCAAGCAGGTGGAAGCCCTCCCTTTGTTTGAGGAACTCGCCGTCGAGACTCCCTCCGATCCCCTTGTCCAGGAAGGTCTGGGAGTTTGCCTGATCTCTCATTCCTCAACGATTGCCGACGCCGATAAACGCAGCGACGAAGTAAAGCGCGCCCGGGAGGCCCTGGCAAAAGCTAAAGAGCTGGGCGATTCGAGCGAAATCGTGCGCATCCTGCTGGAAGTCACCCCCGCGGACGGGAAAATTCCGGCATTCTCCGGCTGCGGAGACGTGGAGACTGCCATGCGCGAAGGCGAGGCCGCGTTTGCGCGCAGGGACCTCGACGCGGCAATCGCCGCCTATCAGCGGGCCATGATGCTGGATCCCGAGCTCTATTCCGCGCCGCTCTATGTGGGCGATTCCTATTTTACAAAAAAGGACTACGACAACGCGGGAAAGTGGTTTGCCGTGGCCATCGCGGTGGATCCGGACAAGGAAACCGCCTATCGCTACTGGGGCGACGCGCTGGTCGCCCAGAACAAGCTCGATGAAGCCCACGATGAATTCATCGAGGCCGTGATCGCTGACCCCTATTCCCAGAAGTCCTGGGTCGGCCTCGGCCATTGGGCCAAACCCGCGGGAGTGCAGCTCACCCAGCCCCGCATCGAATCGCCCAACAAGCTATCCGGTGAAAACGGAAAAATAAGCATCACCATCGACCCGAATTCCCTGAACAAAAACGACGGCTCCACGGCATGGACGGTTTATGAAATGTCGCGAGCGCACTGGAAAACGAAGTTTGCCACCGTGTTTCCCAATGAAAAGGAATACCGGCACAGCCTGCCGGAAGAAGCGGAAGCGCTCAGCGCCGTGGCCAGCGTGGTTCGCGAGTTGCCGCCGGAGAAGACCGCAAACCTCAGCCCCATGCTGAAAACGCTGCTCGAGCTGAAGGACCACGGACTGCTCGAGGCCTACATCCTGTTTGCCAAGGCCGACGCCGGAATCGCCAAAGACTATGGGGCATACCGCAATGGGCACCGCGACGAGTTGCGCCGCTACCTGAAGGAATACGTGGGAGTGGAAAAAGCGGAAAAGAAGTAGCCGCCCGCGGCTACCCGCGCGCGCCGAAGATCGCGCTGCCCACTCGCACTTCTGTGGCGCCCTCTTCAATGGCGGCTTCAAAGTCGTGGCTCATCCCCATGGAGAGCACGGGAAGCAATGTGCCGCCGCTGCGCGCCGCCGCGCTGGCCCCCGCAGGCGTCGCCATCAGCGCGCCGCGCAACCCGTCGCGCAGTTCGCGCAGCAGCCGAAAATACGGCCGCGCCTCCTCCGGCCGCTCGAAGAAGGGCGGAATGCACATCAAGCCCTGAAGATCGAGCCGCGGTAATTCGAGTGCCGCGCGTGCCAGTGCTTCGAGATTTGCCGGTTCCACGCCGCTCTTCGTTTCCTCCGGCGCCAGGCGGACCTCCAGTAGCACGCGCAGGCGGGAAGATGCCGGGCTGAAGCCCGGCGCTACACCGGCGCCGGCGCCCGGCGCCGGCTCCGCGAGCGCCGCATCCATGCGGCGTGCCAGATCGAGGCTGTCGAGCGAGTCTACGTAGGTGAAGAGCTGCGCGGCGCGGCGCGCCTTGTTGCTTTGCAGGTGGCCTACCAGGTGCCACGTGGCCGCGAGTTCCGCAATTTCGTCGCGCTTCCCTTCCCACTCTTGCACGCGGTTCTCGCCAAAGTGCCGGACGCCCGCCTCCCACGCGGCGCGGATGGCGGCGGCGGGATGCGTCTTGGAAATGGCCACCAGCGTGACCTCGTCCGCGCGACGCCCCGCGCGAGCCGCTGCGGCGGCGATCCGCGAGCGAACTGCCGCGAGGTTATCCGCCAGCGCTGCGGGATCAAAAGGCATCGCTCGAATGGTAGCAGAGGCCATCTCGCAACTGGATCCCGGTCGAAAGGTCCAACCACTAACGAACAGTTGTCGCGCGGACGCAGGAAAGATAGACTCCCCGGACCATGGCCCGCGGAATGCTCATCGTGGTCGAAGGAATTGATGGAGCCGGCAAGCGCACGCAAATCAACCTGCTCGGCGGGGCGCTCGCCGCACGCAGCATTCCCTGCGAGACCATCAGTTTTCCGGTTTATCCCACGTTTTTCGGCCGCCTGATCGAACGCTACCTGAGCGGCGAATTCGGCCCGCTCGACCAGGTGGACCCGCACTTTTCCGCGATGCTTTTTGCCGGCGACCGCCTGAAGCAAAAAGGCCGCTTACTCACGGCGCTCGAAGAAGGCAAAACCGTGCTGGCCGACCGCTACGTCGCGTCCAACCTCGCGCATCAGGGCGCGCGCGTGCCGCCCGCGGAGCGCGGCGTGTTCCTCGATTGGCTGCGCAAGCTCGAATACGGAGCGTACGAGCTGCCCGTCGAAGACCTGGTCTTGTACCTGCGCATTGAGCCCGACGAGGCGCAGGCGCGCATGTTGTTGCGCCGTGCCGGCGACGGCTCGGGCGACCTGCACGAGAGCGATTTGAAGCACCTGACCACCGCCGCCGCCCTCTATGACGAACTTGCCCGCGGCGAGCACTGGATTACCATTGATTGTGTGGAGACGGCCAGCGGCCAGCCGCGAACGCCTGAAGAACTTCACGCGCTGATGATGGCCGCGGTGGACGTGCGCCTGGCGCGGTTCCGGGCCATGCAGGCGCTCGGCGCTGTGGGTCCGGGAACGCAGTAAACCTGAAGAAGATCGACACGCAGACCATGGAGTGGCGGAGTTCGAGGAGCGCCGCGGAAGAAGCATGCCTTTCAGCGAATATTGCGGGAACGAGCGCGTCGTCACGGCGCTGCGCGGCATGCTGGCGCGCGAGCGTGTTCCCCACGCGATGCTGTTTGCCGGGCCGCGCGGCATCGGGAAATACACGCTGGCGCTGATGTTCGCGCAGGCGGCGAACTGCGAGCGCCTGCGCGACGATTTCTGCGGCGAGTGCCCGACTTGCAAGAAAATCGGCGAGCTTTCCGAGCCGCGGCCGCTCGTCGAGCGTGGCCTCGAATCGCGCGGCGCCAGCCCGGATACGGCCACGGTGGAGCGTGTACCGCTGATCCTGCAAACGCATCCGGACGTGTGGCTGCTGGCGCCCGATCCCGTACGCCTGCGCAACCCGGTGGCGCGCCCGGTGCTCCGCCTGGGCCAGTTGCGCGCCGTGCAGCGCGCGGCGCAGTTTGCTCCCGCGGCGCGGCGGCGCATGTTCCTGCTGGAGGGCGCGGAGACGATGACGGAAGCGCATTCGAACGCCTTCCTCAAGATCCTGGAAGAGCCGCCGGAAAGCTCCACGCTCGTGCTGATGACCGCGAATCCCGACGCGCTGCTGCCCACCATCCGTTCGCGCTGCCTGCAATTCTTTTTTGCGCCGCTGGGCACGGAAGATGTGGAGCGCGTGCTGGGCGAGCACTCAAAAATGGCGCCCGCGGCGCGCAAGCTGGCGGCGCAGCTCTCGCGCGGCTGCCCCGGAGCGGCTCTGTCGCTGGACCTGGAGGAGTCGCGGCGCCTGCGCCGCGAGGCGCTGCACCTGATCGAGCGCGCGGCCACCGGCCGCAACTTCACGGAAGTCTTCCAGCTCACCGCGCAGCTCACCAAGGGTGAAAGCCTCTCGTTTGAAAACCTTCTCGAGCTGTTCTACAATGTTTTCCACGACCTGCTCGACGCGGTCTCCGGAGTCAGCACCCCGGCACTGCGGAATCCCGACCTGCGAGGGGAAATCGAGGCACTGGCAGAACGCGTTCCAGGCGACTGGGTTGCGCGTGCCGTGGCCCGATTGGATCTTCTCTCCAGCGGGGTCCGCCGCAATACGAACCGGCAGTTAGGCCTGGACAGCATGGCCGCCGCACTGGCGAGCCACTGACAGCGTCTTGGGTGACCGAAACCGCGCGTCCAGCATCGAACAAGGCGGGAGCGATACTTTGCCCGGCGTGTTCCGCCCCACAGTGGGGTTTTCTTCCGCTAAGGAGAAGCTGCCGTGAACCGGAAACTCTTCCGCCCTCCGCTCAGCGAAGTGAAGGAGCCTGCATACGCTCCACGTACCAGCGCGCCACAGCCGCAGCCGGCGCCGGTGCGGAAGAAGCCCGCGCCGCCCGACCAGACGAGCGCCGAGAATTTTTATTTTGTGAAGCAGATGCAGACGCGCACGCCGGTGGCCGTGGTGCTGACGGACGGCGAAATGTTGAAGGGCATCATCGAGTGGTACGACCGGGATTGCATCAAGCTGACGCGCGTGGGCAGCCCGAACCTGCTGATCTACAAACACTGCATCAAATACCTCTACAAAGAAGGCGATGAGTTTGCCGTCGGCGGGACGAACGGCCAGTAGGCGGTCGTGGGCCTATGCCGTACCGCGGGCTTTCAGCCGGCTCCCTTCATTGAGGCAGAGATAGCGACGTTACGGCGCAGAGAAGAGCCGGCTCCCTCCTGCGTCGGGACAAGTAGAAGCCGGCGGTACGAAATGGCGCTAGGAAGGCCGCCAGCGCGGGTCTGACGAGGCGTCGTGGGCGAAGGTCATCAGGGCTTTTCCCGCCAGTTTTCCTGTGGAATCGTGAACGTCGCAGTCCACCACTGAAAAATTCCTACCGAGGCGGATTACGCGCGCGTCTGCCGTGACGGTTCCGCGGGCGATGGGCTCGAGGAAATTGATTTTCATTTCAACGGTAGCCACGCGGGTGCCGTAGGGCACGGACATGTAGGTGACCAGGCCGCCGGCCGTGTCTGCCAGCGTGGCCACCACTCCGCCGTGGACCACGCGGTGCGCCTGTAAAAGATGCGGCCGCACGCGCAGGCGCAGCACTACGTGCCTGGGCCGCGCCATCACCAACTTCACGCCCAGAAAGCGCAGGACGTTCGTTTTCTTCACGCGGTCTTCGAGCTCGCGCTTCAACTGGGCGACGCGGCTTTTGTACGACTGTGGCCGGGGAGTGGGCATGTCAGGTAGCCGTGAGGCCTCCATCAAGCGGCAGGGCGACGCCCGTCATCCACGACGATTCGTCAGAAGCGAGATACACGGCGAGGTGGGCGACGTCTTCCGAGCGGCCGAAGCGGCCAATGGGAATTGTGGCCATGCGCGCACGAAGCGCGGCCGCCGGGTCGGGGCTGGCCGCGTAGAGGCCCTGAACCATTTCCGTCTCGACCATCGCCGGGCAGATCACATTCACGCGGATTCCCTCCCCCGCATGGTCGAGCGCCATGGCGTGCGTCAGGCCGATCACACCGGCCTTCGAGGAGGAATAGGCGACGCGCTGCTTCATGGAGACGATGCCGGAGGACGAAGACGAGATGTTGATGATCGAGCCGCCGCCGGCGCGGCGGAGCGCGGGCAGCGCGGCGCGCGAGACGAGGAACGCGCTGGTGAGGTTGGCTTCGAGCAGGGCGTGCCAGTCGTCTTCGGAAGTGTTTTCGGCGTTGGCCACGAGCAGCTTTCCCGCGTTGTTCAGGATAGAGGTGAGGCGGCCAAAATGCTGTTCCGCGGCGGCCAGCGCGCGTTCGACTTCTGAGCGGATGGTGACGTCGCAGGGCGCCACGTGCGCCTGGCCGCCGGCCGCGTGGATTTCCGCGGCGACGGCATCGAGCGGCTCGCGGCGGCGGCCGGCAAGGGATACGGCGGCGCCCTGGCGCGCGAACTCCAGGGCGCAGGCGCGGCCGATGCCCGTGCCCGCTCCGGTGATGAAAGCGAATTTGCCGGTGAGACGTGTCACCCGATGCCCTCTGGACGCGTCTAAGCTGCGATACTGGAAACCCGAAAGAATCGGCGTTCCAACGCTTCTGAAAGCCGCCGAGGCAATTTAGCATACACGGCTGAATATCGACCATGCGCATCGGCATCACCTGCTATCCGACGTACGGCGGCTCCGGCATCGTGGCCACGGAACTGGGCATGGAGCTGGCCGCGCGCGGGCACGACATCCACTTCATCAGCTACGCGCCGCCGATTCGCCTGAACCCCGCGATTGAGAACGTTCATTTCCACGAAGTGGAAGTGGGCACCTACCCGCTGTTCGATCACCAGCCGTACACGCTTTCGCTGGCGGTGGAGATGGCGGAGGTGGCCGCCTCGGTACCCCTGGATCTGCTGCACGTTCATTACGCGATTCCGCATTCGGTGAGCGCTCTGCTGGCGCGGCAGATGTCCGCGCCACGCCGCCTGCCGTTTATCACCACGCTGC
>DATFZR010000305.1:0-3910 GCA_035314265.1 Candidatus Acidiferrales bacterium | reverse complement strand
CGGGCGAGCCCTTGTTGTTCAAAGGCAACGATTTTGCCAAGACGGACCTGACTTCGGCGCTTGGCTGATCGCACCTGGGCAGACTCCATCCTTGGGACGCCCGCGAACGCGACTGTGAAGCGGACCGCCATATGTCCTAAGGTAGAGCCTTCGCCCACACTTCGAGGTACTTGTATCCAGTCCCCGTGTTGAAGAGCACGACGCGCTCGTTCTGTCGCAGCCAGCCTTGCGCCGCGAGCTTCCGCGCTGCCACTACCGTAGCCGCGCCTTCTGGCGCGGCGAAGATGCCTTCGGCGGCGGCCAGTTCCCTTCCCGCGGCGAGCATTTCTTCGTCCGTCTCGGCGACCACTGTACCTGACGTACGCTTCACGCCACCCAGTAGCTCTACGTCGGCAAACGGTTTCGGCACGCGCAGGCCGGAAGCCATTGTGGCCGCGTTGGGAAACATTTCCACGGTGTCGCGTCCGGCTTCCCAGGCGACGAGCAGGGGAGCGCATCCCGCCGCCTGCACGGCCACCATGCGCGGCCGCTCCTTCCCGATCCAACCCATCGCCTGCATCTCATCAAACGCCTTCACCATCCCGATCAGCCCCACGCCGCCGCCCGCGGGATAAATAATCACATCGGGCAGGCGGCCGTCGAACTGCTCCCACAGCTCGTAGCCCATGGTTTTCTTGCCTTCCACGCGATAGGGCTCCTTCGTGGTGGAGACGTCGAACCAGCCCTCGCGCGGAGCGTGCTCCGCCACGTAGCGCCCGCAGTCGGAGATGAGCCCGTCGAGCTTGCGCACATCGGCGCCCGCGGCGCGGCATTCGAGCACGTTGGCCTGCGGCGTATCCGCGGGCATCACGATCACGGCCCGCAGGCCGGCGCGCGCGGCGTAGGCGGCCAGCGCGCCTCCCGCATTGCCCGCCGTGGGAATCGCCAGCGTCTTCGCGCCGAGCGCCTTGGCGCAGGTGACCGCGGCAGACAGGCCGCGCGCCTTGAACGAGCCGGTGGGATTCAGCCCTTCGTCTTTCACGTAGAGGTCATTCAATCCGAGCTGCGAGCCGAGCCGCGCACAGCGCACCAGCGGCGTCATTCCCTCGCCCAGCGAGACGCGCTCGCCGGGCGGCATCACCTCCTCATAGCGCCACATCGTAGGGGGCCGCGTGGCCAGCGCCGCGCGCGTGAGCGTGCGAGCCGCGCGTGCCAGGTCGTAGCGCGCAAAGAGCGTCCTGCCGCAATCGCACAGGTTCCGCAGCGCCGTGGCCGGATACGTCTTCCCGCAACGCGTACATTCGAGATGCGTGAGCGTAGAAAGCACGAATCTGAGTTTAGCAGGATTCGCGCGGCGGCCGAATTTCCCTCTTCCCTCTTCTCTGCGCAATCTTTGCGTCTTTGCTCCCGGCGAGAGGCCGTTTCTTCGCGTTGCACGTACAATGGAAGCGTGGCCATCCGCCTAATCGCCATCGACATAGACGGCACTCTGCTCGACAGCACCCACCAGGTTCCGGAAGCCAACCAGCAGGCCATCTCCGCCGCCGTGGCCCGCGGCATTGAGGTGGCGCTGGTCACCGGGCGCCGCTACACATTTGCGATGCCCGTGGCGGAGCGCATTCCCGCGCCGCTCACCATGATCGTCAACAACGGGGCGCTCATCCGTTCGAAGCTGGGCGACACCTACTACCGCCTGCTGCTGCCGCGGGACGTGGCCCGGCGGGTGCTCGGGGCCACCTTGGATTTTCGCCTGGGAACCACCGTGCATTTCGACCGGCCGCGCGAAGGCCAGATCCAATACGAACAGATTGACTGGGAAAACCCCGGCCGCTCGGATTACTGGCGCCGCAACCGCGAATTCATCGCGCAAAGCGTGCCACTCGAAGCCTGCCTGATTGAAGACCCCATCCAGATCATGTACACGGGAGGCGTGGAAGGCATGCGCCGGCTGACCGGCCTGCTGGCGGGCCTCGAATACGCCCGCAGCTTCTCCTTTCAGGTGACCCAATACGAGTACCGCGACTTCACGCTCGTGGACGTGCTGCATCCAGAGGTCTCCAAAGGAGCGGCGCTCCGGGAATGGTGCGCGCGCCAGGGTTACGCGCCCAGCGAGGTGATGGCCATCGGCGACAATTTTAACGATCGCGAGATGCTGGGCTTTGCAGGGACGCCGGTGGTAATGGCCAACAGCGTGCCCGAATTGCGCACGGATGGCTGGTACGTGACCGGCACGAACGACCAGGCAGGAGTGGCCCAGGCAATCCAGAAGTTTGCGCTACAATAGGGCTTTGCCTTGACCGTGGCTGACGAAGCTGAAAAAGAAGATGATGGCTGAAAACATGACCGGCACGGCACGGGAGGGCAGGCGCGCGAGGCCGCCACTACCACGCCTGCGCTACTGCGCGGCACTCGCGGCACTGCTGGCCGTGCTCGCGGCCGCGCCCGCGGCGCGCGCGGAAACTGCCGTCCTCCGCAATGGCCAGCGGCTGGCCGTCAACGGATACGAGCACGAAGGCGACCGGATGCTGCTGCACGTGGCGGGCGGCGTCGTTACCGTGCCCGCGGACGATATCGTGCGCATCGAGCCGGAAGATGCGTTTCCCCCGAACCCGCCGCCACCTGCCGATCCGCCGCTCGAAACCTCTATCCGCGAGACGGCCGCGCGCCACCAACTGGATCCCGACCTGCTCGCCAGCGTGATTGCGGTAGAATCCGGTTTCGACCCTCGCGCCGTTTCATCCAAGAATGCGCGCGGGCTGATGCAGTTGATGCCCGGCACGTCAGACCGCCTGGGCGTAGCCGACGTGTTCGACGCCCGGCAGAATCTCGAAGCCGGCGCCCGCTACCTGCGAGAGTTGCTGGACCGCTACAGCCAGGACACCCGGCTGGCGCTGGCCGCCTACAACGCCGGGCCGAGCCGCGTGGATCGCCTGCACATGATTCCGTACATCCCAGAAACGCGCCTCTACGTGCAAAGAGTCCTCGAGCAATGGCGCATCCGAGCCCGGAAGACCGCAAAGGCAAAGAGTCCCCGTGGCGCGGGCTTCAGCCTGCGCGCAGTCAATCTTGATGGTCCGCCGACGTAGCGGCTGACTCGCAACTTCTTAAGTGGAAGGCGTGCAGGCGAAAGCCTGCGCCACAAACGCGCTACTGCTGAGGCGTACTCCCCTGCGGATTCGCCGGCGGCGTGGCCGGCGCTCCCGGAGTGGTCGGAAGAAGCCCTTGCTGCGGCAACACGGCGCCCGCCTCCGCTGCCGCTTCTTCCGCCGGGTCCCAGATAAATTCCCACTCGCGATATTTTCCGTAACCTTTGTAGAAGCGGATGGACTTGCGGTCTACTTTGCTGCCCACGCCGACGAGCTGGCCACCGAATACGGTGTCTGAGGTTGTCGCTCCGGCGTCAGCCGATTTGGGCGCGACGGGCGCGGGCGGCAGCGGCGCACCTTCTCCGCTCGGATCGCCCGAAGAACTCGTTGTATCCGCGGTCGTGGGCTGGTTAGGAGGCTGTCCCTGGGGATTCTGCCCGGTGCCCTGCCCGGTGCCGAAGGCCGAGCCGCCCGGCGGCGACGCACCAAAACCGACGCCTGCGCCGGCGCCCGTGCCCCCCGCGGCCGCGTTCCCCAGCCCGCCGCCAGCCACGGGAAACGCCACGATTCCGATGGGAAGCTTCCGCGTAAGACTGCCAATCAATTGCCCGCCGGGCCCCATGTAGATGAACCGCCAGGTGCCGTCCGACTCGTTCATGGGGTCTTTGTATTCCTTGCGGAGGAAGTGGAGATTGCCGGGATTCTTCGAGAAATCCTCCACGGTTCGCGGGAACTTTCCGTACTTGCGATAATAGAGCTTTATGGCGCGCACGTACTGCTCGCCGCGCCATGCAAGCTCTTCTTCTCTCTGGCGGCGGCCCTGCGTCACCAGGCGGGGCACAGCC
>DATFZR010000304.1:0-7243 GCA_035314265.1 Candidatus Acidiferrales bacterium | reverse complement strand
TACCTGAGCGGTACCACATTCTTCACGCTCGGCTTGGGCGACGTGGTGCCGCGCACGATGGCGGGCCGCATGACGGCGGTGGTGGAATCGGGCCTGGGCTTCGGCTTTCTGGCGCTGGTGATCGGCTATCTACCCATCCTGTATCAATCGTTTTCCCGCCGCGAGGTGACCATTTCGCTGCTCGACGCGCGCGGCGGCTCGCCGCCGTCTGCCTCCGAAATTCTGCGCCGCTTCGGCCGCGAAGAGAATCAGCTGGCGCTGAAAAACATCATGGTCGAATGGGAGCGCTGGTCGGCGGAGCTGCTGGAGACTCACCTCTCCTATCCGATGCTGGTGTACTACCGCTCGCAGCACGACAACCAGTCCTGGCTCGGCGCGCTCACCGCGATTCTAGACACGTGCACGCTCTGCATCGTCGCGCTCGACAAGCAGAAGACCCTGCATGCCAAGCTGGCTTTTGCGATGGCGCGCCACACCGTCACAGACATTGCGCAAGCCCTTCGCGCGCGTCCGCTTCCGGTCGAGCCGGACCGCCTGCCGCCCGCAGACCTGGAGCGCCTGCTGGGCACGCTCTGCCAGAGCGGCGTGCCGTTCTGCGGTCCGGCCGTCTGGGGACCG
This sequence comes from Candidatus Acidiferrales bacterium, assembly GCA_035314265.1. Classification (GTDB taxonomy): domain Bacteria; phylum Acidobacteriota; class Terriglobia; order Acidiferrales; family UBA7541; genus JOPF136. The sequence goes on along the minus strand of DATFZR010000304.1, from coordinate 6,625 downwards.
GAAGCGAAGCAGCGTTTGAGCGAGATGCGCGCCATGTACGAGCCTTACCTCAACGGCCTGGCGCAGCGGCTGCTCGTGCAGCTCCCTCCATGGATCCCCGCGGGCGAAGCGCATTACAACTGGCACACCACCGCGTGGCAGCGCAGTTGGGATGCCGCCAACGTGATCGACGAGCGCGACGATCACCGGTGACGCCAACTCCCGTGAGCAACCCGCGAGGTAACGCCGCTCGAGGGCCGCTCATCCAAGAGGTTCGCGAAAGAGAAATACAGGAGGCAAGGTATGGCGAGTGCATCCACGCATTCTGATTCCACCATCCCGCAACGACGGCTCGGGCGCGGCCCGGCGATGGTTTCGGCCCTCGGCCTGGGCTGCATGGGAATGTCGGAGTTCTACAGCGGCCGCGACGACCAGGAGAGCCTGGCCACCATGGAGCGCGCCGTTGAGCGCGGCATAACCTTCTTCGATACCGCGGACATGTACGGCGTTGGGAAGAACGAAGAACTTGTGGGCCGCTTCCTGCGCGGTGAGGGACCTTCCGGCCGGCCGCGGCGCCAGCAGGTCTTCCTCGCCACAAAATTCGGCAACGTGCGCGGAGCAGACGGCAGCTTTAAGGGCGTGAATGGCCGCCCGGAATATGTCCAATCAGCCTGCGAAGCGAGCCTGCGCCGCCTGGGCACACACGTGATTGACCTCTACTACCAGCACCGCGTGGACACCGATGTGCCCATCGAAGAAACCGTAGGCGCGATGGCCAATCTCGTAAAGCAAGGCAAGGTGCGCTTCCTGGGACTTTCAGAAGCCGCCATAGGCACAATTCGCCGCGCTGCAAAAACGCATCCCATCGCCGCCTTGCAAAGCGAGTACTCGCTGTGGACGCGCGACCCGGAGGAAGGAATCCTCGATGTTTGCCGGGAGTTGGGCATCACGTTCGTGGCCTATAGCCCGCTCGGCCGCGGCTTCCTCACCGGCGCGTTTCAAAAGCAGGACGACTTGGCCCCCGACGACTTCCGCCGCAATCAGCCGCGCTTTCAGGGTGAGAATCTCGACCGCAATCTCCAGCTCGTAGAGCGCGTCCAGGAAGTCGCCGCCGAGAAAGGCTGCACGTCCGCGCAGCTCGCCCTTGCCTGGCTGCTCGCTCAGCCGGGCGACATCGTGCCCATCCCCGGCACCAAGCGCCGCAAGTACCTCGACCAGAATGCCGGTGCCGTCCGCGTCGAACTCTCCGCCCGCGATCTCGAGCGCATCAACGCCGCCGCGCCACGCGGCGCAACGCACGGCGCGCGCTATCCAGACGCGGCCATGAAGCGGGTGAACCTGTGAGCAACCCGCGCTTCTCCGGCCAGAAGATGTTGTCGGGCGAGATCCCCCCTCCGCCCATCGCACACCTGATTGGCATCCAGCTCATCTCCGCCGAAGATGGAACCGCCGTCTTTGAAATGGACGCGGACGAGCGGCACTGGAATCCCATGGGCACGCTCCACGGCGGCATCCTCTGCGACATTGCGGACGCGGCGATGGGCTTCGCTTACGCGTCAAAACTCGAAGAAGGCGAGACGTTCACCACGCTCGAGCTGAAGATCAACTTCCTGCGCCCGATTTGGAAGGCGCACCTCCGAGCCACGGGCCGAGTCGTGAAGAAGGGACGCAAAGTCGGCCTCGCCGAATGCGACGTAATCGACGAAAAGGGCAACCTGGTCGCCCGCGCCAGCTCCACCTGCCTCACCCTCGCCGGCGACGACGCAAAGGGCCGCTAGCAGCGCGCACGGTAACTGTTAGAGACCGCGCCTCTGCGCCGTCGCTTTTCTGCGCGATAATGAATCGCGCGCCCTGGAATCGTCCCCGTTCCAGTCTCCCCTCGAAGAAGTGCCCGTTCTCAAGCACCCCTACGACTTCCAGAAGTAAGCCTGAGCCGCTGCGCAGCTGTTCGTTCTCTCCGCGGTATACTGAGGCCATCGGGAGGCAAGCGTTTTGGCAGACACGGTAAAACTCACAGCAGGAGCAAAAGCCGCCGGCTGCGCCGCAAAGTTGGCGCCCGGCACGCTCGATGCCGTACTGCGCCGCCTGCCGCAACAGCAGGACGCCAACGTGCTCGTCGGATTCGAGACCAGCGACGACGCCGGCGTTTACCGCCTGAGCGACGACCTCGCCATGGTGCAGACCGTAGACATCCTCACTCCCATCGCCGACGACCCGCACACCTACGGCCAGATCGCCGCGGCAAATTCCATCAGCGACGTCTACGCCATGGGCGGCCGCCCCGTCTCCGCTCTCTCTATCGTGTGTTTTCCTCCAAACGAGTCCAGCGACGTACTGGAAGCAATCCTGCGCGGCGGCCTCGAGAAAATGATCGAGGCGGGCTGCGCCGTCGTCGGCGGCCACTCGGTCCGCGACGAAGAAATAAAGTTCGGCTACGCCGTCACCGGCGTGATTCATCCCGCGCGCGTCTGGCGCAACGTGGGCGCCCGCGCCGGAGACGTCCTGCTGCTCACCAAGCCCCTCGGCTGCGGCGTCCTCACCACGGCGCTGAAGCAGGGCCACGCCGCGCCGGCAGACATCGCCACCGCCAACGCCACCATGGCGCGCCTGAATCGCGACGCCGCAGACGCCCTTCACGAGCTGGAAAGCGCCGCCAACGGCGGTTCTCCCATCCACGCCGTTACAGACGTTACGGGCTTCGGCCTGCTGGGCCACGCGCGAGAAATGGCCGTGGGCAGTGGCGTCTCCTTCGAGATCGACCACGCCCGCATCGCCTTCCTCCCCGGCGCCATAGAAGCGGCGCGCACCGGCTTCTTCTCCGCCGGACTCAAGAACAATCGCGACTTCATAGCCTCCTGCGCCGAGTTTGCCGGCTCGGTCGCCGAAGAATTCCGCCAGCTTCTGTTCGACCCGCAAACTTCCGGAGGTCTGCTCGTAAGCATCTCGCCGGAGGCTGCACAACCTGCGCTGGCCGCGCTCGCCCGCCGCAAGGTAGAAGCGCGCGCGATCGGCCGCGTCGTTCCCAAAACGTCTCCGCTGCTCCAGGTGCTCTAAGGACTCTTCCGACCCGTCATGGACCCCGTCACTCACGCGCTTTCCGGTGCACTCGCAGCGCGCGCGTTTCTCCCGCAGGAGGCAGACGCGCGCGTCACCCGCACCACCCGCTGGGTGCTGATCCTGGGCGCAATCTTTCCGGATATTGACGTTGTCGCAAAACCCTTCGACCCGGATAATCTCGCCACCATCCGCATCCATCGCAGCCTCACCCATTCCCTGGTGTGCCTGCCGGTGTGGGCCATCCTGTTCGCTCTCCTGGCCGTGTGGTTCTGCCGCCGCTTCAAGATACCTGCGCCGCCGTGGCGCACGGTCGCGCTGGCGTTTGGCGCCGGAATCGGCTTGCACATCCTGTTCGACTGCATCACCTCGTTCGGCACGATGGTCTGGAGTCCCATCTCCTGGACGCGCGTGCAGTGGGACTGGACCTTCATCGTGGATCTGACCCTCACAGGCGTGCTGCTCTTCTTCCTCCTGCTGTCCTGGGTGGCGGAAGGTGCGCAGCGCCGGAACGCGCGCGCTGCATTGATGCTGGTGCTCATGGGTGCCCTGGTGGCCGTGTTCGCCGTGGGCAGCTACACGCTGGCGCGTCCAATGCCCGCGCCGGCGGCAGTTGCAACCCTGGTCTTCGTCGCTCTCCCGCTGCTGGCCTCGCTGATGGGCAGACCCCTCCGCCTGCCCGCGCGCAGTTGGTGCCGCCTGGGCGTACTAGCCACCGCGGCATACCTGGGCATGGACGCCTGGGCACATCACCGCGCGCTCGAGCTCGTCCAGCGGTACGCCGCTGCGGAAAACCTAGAAGTGCTCCAGACCGCCGCCATTCCCATGCCGCCCAACCTCGCTGCGTGGCAAGGCTTCGCGCGCACGCCCAACAGTGTCGAGGAATGGACGATTTCACTTTCCGGCGCCTCTTCCGCGCCTCTGGCCAGGTCCGTCACCCCCATAGCGAGCGGCGAACCCTGCCCGCCGGTTCTGTGGACCATCCCCCAGGTGCGCGCCTGGACGCACTTCGCCCGATTCCCCGTAGTGGCCTGCAGTCAGTCGCAGGGCGCCCAGGCCGCGGAGTTCACAGACCTCCGCTTTCGCCGGCCCGCAATGCGCTGGGATGAGCCCGGAGCAGCCCCTCCCATTCCCTTCACCTGGCGCGTCACATTTGACCCGGAGGGCCGCGTAACCGGCGAGGGATGGGTGATTCGCTAGCGCCCGGCAGCCCCCCCGTGCATGCGGGGTTCTGCGGTCCCGGCCTCGATCGAATCCCTGCTCGCACAAATGCGAGACATTTGAAAATCTGATGGCCTATAATGCGCCCGGGTTCAGGGACGCTAGGGCTCCCAACTAGAAATTCTCAAATCAGGAGGCATCCGGCGATGATTTCTTTCCGGCCGAAGTTTCTGCGTGGGTTCACTCGTGTATCCGTGCTCGCGGCTTTCGCCGCCCTTCCATTCCTGTTTCCTCCCGTGGCCCCGGCGCAATCAGACATCCCCATCGGCGTGGTCATGCCCATCACCGGCCGCGAAGCCCGGCCCGGCCAATATCAGCGGGAAGGCATCGCCCTGGCCATGAAGGAGATCAACGACGGCGGCGGCATCTACATCAAAAGCCTGAAAAAGAAATTGAAGGTCCGCGAAGTCTTCTACGACGACGGCTCAGACCAGGCGCGCTCCTCGTCCCTGGCCGAACGCGCCATGACCTCAGACAATGTCATAGCCATGATCGGCGGCTACTCCACAGCGCTGGGCGAAGCTGAATCCGTGATGCCGGACCGTTACAAGACTCCCTGGATCACCCCGGGCGCAGCGGCCTCCAGCATTTTCAGCCGGGGCTACCAGTATGCCTTCGGCACCCTCAGCACCATCGATTCGCTCGGCTACACCACCGGGCAGTTCCTCGGCAGCCTCGTGGACCAGGGAAAGCTGAAGAAGGGCCTGAAGATCGCTCTGGCCGTCGAGCACACCGACCACGGCGTGGATTACGTCAACGGCATCAAGCGCTGGGTCGGCGAGCACTCCGGCTACTTCACCATCGTCTTCGACGAACAATTCGATCTCGGCGGAACGGATTTCTCCGGAATCCTCCAGAAGGTGAAGCTCAGCCACGCCGACATTTTCCTCTCCGATGCCCACCTGCAGGATTACGTGAAGATGCAGGGCCAGTATCTCCAGGCCGGCATGTATCACCAGATGATCAGCTACGGCGCGCGCGGCCCGGAGGCGGACGCCCGCAAGGCCCTCGGCCCCGGCATTGACTACATTTTCGCCGGGATCTGGTGGTCGCCTGACCTGGGCTATGCCCAGGTGAAAAAGTTCGACACGGACTACACCGCCGCCACCGGCCACGCCCCCGATTCCTGGTATGCCGCAACCGCGTATGAGGCCATGCGCATTCTGGCGCAAGCCATTGAGAAGGCCGGCAGTCTCGATAAGACCGCCATCCGCGACCAGTTGCGTTCTGGAGAACTGAAACATTCGCTGCTCCCCGGCCAGACGCTCAAGTTCGGCGCCAACGGCCAGGCGGCCTATCCCTTCGTTATCGTGCAGAATAAGCCCGACGGGAAGGTAGACATCGTGTTTCCCGCGGACGTGGCCACGGGCCAGCCCGTCGCGCCCAAACCGCAGAGCTAGTGCGGCGCGGGGCCTCGTGTAATCCTGTCATTCTGAGCGAAGCGAGGAACCTGCTTTTCGTCGCCGCTCTGAAGGTCGCATGACGTTTACTGACTACCTCAATCTCCTCATCTCTGCTCTTCTGTTGGCCGGTACCTACGCGGCCATGGCTGTGGGTATGACCGTGATCTACGGCGTGATGAAGATCGTCAACCTGGCCCACGCCGGCTTCCTGATGTTGGGTGCGTATTTTGTCTACGAGCTGCACGAGCGCGCCGGCATTCACCCGCTCGTGGGCGTTCTGCTCGCCTTCCCCGCGTTTTATTTCCTGGGCATGCTGGTGCACTGGGTGCTCGGCCGTGGCATCCCTGTTTCCGACGAGCCCACCCTCGCCTCTCTCCTGCTGATGTTCGGCCTATGGCTGGTGATCCAGAACATCGGTTACCTCGTCTGGGGCACCAGCGACCGCTCCATCCTCACTCCCATGACTTTCGCCACTTTGCGATTCGGTGAAATCACCATTCCCAAAATCGGCCTGGTTGTTTTTTGTGGCGCCCTGGTGTCGCTCGTCGTCCTGGAATTCGTTTTACACAAAACCTGGTTCGGCCGCTCCGTCCGCGCCCTCATTCAGAACCGCTACGCCTGCCGCATCGTCGGTGTTCACGTTGAGCACATCGCGCGGATGACTTTCGGACTGGGCATCGCCTTCGCCGGAGCCGCCGGCGGCCTGCTCGCTCTCCTCTTTCCGTTCAGCCCGGATTTCGGCCGGCCGTTCCTGCTGCGCTCCTTCGTCATCATTGTCCTCGGCGGCCTCGAGTCCTTTTCCGGCGTCTTTGTGGGTGCGTTGATCCTGGCCCTGGTGGAAACCTTCAGCATTCTCGTCATCCCTTCCAGTTACCAGCCGGCCGTCTCCTTCAGCCTGCTGGTCGTCGCGCTGATTTTCATTCCAGGCGGAGTTGCCGGCCTCGTATCGCGCGTGCGCATGCGCGCCC
>DATFZR010000303.1:0-4676 GCA_035314265.1 Candidatus Acidiferrales bacterium | reverse complement strand
GGCGATGGCCTTGGTCACGTCGCCCGAGAACTTCACGCCGCCGTCGGCGATCACCGGCACTCCCGTGCCCTTGGCCGCTCGCGAGGCTTCCAGGATTGCGGTGATCTGCGGCATGCCCGCGCCGGTTACCACGCGCGTCGTACAAATCGAGCCCGGGCCGATGCCCACCTTCAGCCCGTCAATGCCCAGCGCGATCAGGTCGCGCGCGCCCTCGAATGTGCCCACGTTTCCCGCCAGCAGCGGCATCTCCGGCAGGCGGTGCTTCACGGCCTTGATCGCTTCCATCACGCGCGAGGAGTGGCCGTGCGCCGTATCTATCGTCAGCGCGTCCACCTTCATCCGCGCCAGCTCGACGGCGCGTTCCAGAAAGTCTCCGGTGGCGCCGATGGCCGCGCCGATGCGCAGCCGGCCCTGTTCGTCCTTCGCGGCGTTGGGATACTGCTGCTTCTTCTGGATGTCCTTTACGGTGATCAGGCCCTTCAGGTTGAATTCGTTGTCCACCACCAGCAGTTTTTCGATGCGATGCTGCTGCAGCTTTTGCTCCGCTTCGGTAAGCGTGGTGCCCACGGGCACGGTCACCAACTCCGCGCTGGTCATTACTTTGCTTACCGGCTGGTCGAGGTTCTGCTCGAAGCGCAGGTCGCGGTTCGTCAGGATGCCCACCAGGCGCGGCCCGCGCGTCACCGGCAGGCCGGAGATGCGGTACTTGCGCATGATGTCCAGCGCCTCGCGGATGGAGATCTCGGGCCGGATGGTTACCGGGTCCACGATCATGCCGCTCTCCGAGCGCTTTACCCTGTCTACTTCTTCGCTCTGGCGCTCGAGGGTCATGTTGCGGTGAATAAAGCCGATGCCGCCCTTGCGCGCGATGGCGATGCCCAGGCGCGACTCGGTTACCGTGTCCATGGCCGCGGAGCAAATCGGCACGTTGATCGTAATCTGCCGCGCCAGGCACGTGCGCGTGTCCGCCTGCGTGGGCAGCACGGACGATTCGCCCGGCACCAGCAGCACGTCGTCAAAGGTGAGGCCTTCCATAATCGGTGCGTCCATCATTTATGGCGTCTCCGTAGGGGATTGCATGTCCGTGAGCGCCGCGGCAAAACAAAAAGGCCCAGCGGGTCCCGCTGGGCGCGGAAACCACTCAATTGGCGGCAAAATCTTGTCACGGGTAAACTTCAATTCTAGGCGCGGCGGGCACGATGGTCAAGGCACCCTTCGACTCGCCCGGTTCGCTCGGGATCAGCATCCTGATCGGATCTCGACGAGTGGTGAGTGCCCAAGGCGAGCGCCAAAGAAGTTCTGCCTCTGGATGCCGAGTCGCCGCTCGGGCTAACCCTCCTTCAATGCGTGGGATGGCGCGGCAGCAGCACCGGGACTCAAAGCCATTTGTTTGCTTGATATCGGCCAATTTGACTGTAGCCGCCACCCGGCTCTCTCTTTTCCGGCGGCCGGCGCTGCGCTACCGTATTCCTGGGAACGGCACGCGACGGAACGCACCGAAGCGAGAAAGCCGCAGGGCTAACGCCGCCCTGCGCTACAGGGAAAACCATGATCGGCACACCAGAACGCACAGAAGCTGCGGCCTACTACTACACCTACATCGACCGGGTCACGGACCCGAACATCGTTGGACGGCTGGAGACGCAGCTCGGCGAGAGCCTGCGGTTCCTGAATGCCATTGCTGAAGAGAAATCCAAGTATCGCTACGCCCCCGGCAAATGGTCCATCCGCGAGATGTGGAATCACGTGAACGATACGGAGCGCGTGTTTCTGTACCGCGCGCTGTGGTTTGCCCGTGGATTCAGCTCGCCGCTCGACAGCTTTGATCAGGAAATTGCTGTGCGCGGGGCGGGCGGGGACGAAGTCTCGTGGGCCAGCCACGTGGAGGAATTTCGCGCCATCCGACTGGCCACGCTGGCGTTCTTCCGCAATCTTCCTGCAGATGCTTGGATGCGCACCGGAGTGGCCAGCGGGAATCCGTTCACGGTGCGCGCGCTGGCGTACATCATTGCCGGGCACGTGGCGCATCACGAAGCTGTGCTTAAGGAGAGATATCTGTAAGGCCGTGGTTCTCCTCCGTCAAGGAACTGCTTCTGAGGGTAAACGAGCCTAGATTCCCCACTCGGCTCCACTCCTGGTTTGTTGGTTTCAGGGGCTAACTGAATCGGGGCAGATGCGTGCTCAGTTGGCCTCTGGCTTTTTGTCTTCTCCCGCGAGTTCACGCTCGAGCTGATCCAAAGGCGGCAGCAGAGCGGCGATCGTTTTCCTGAGGCCGGGCAATTGGCTGTCCACAACAGCCCAAACTCTTTCAAGATCAACGCCCTCGTATGCGTGGATCAGAACATCCCGGAGACCGGCCAATGCGCGCCATGGGATTTGTGGGTGGGCCGCCCGGTAGGCGTCGTCCAGCCGCTTAGCAGCCTCTCCGATGACCTCGAAGTTGCGCAGCACCGCGTCTTGGACCATCACGTCGCCAAGAAATCGGTTCTTGCCCTCGGCGGTAAATCGCTCGATCCTCTGGATGCTTTCCAGGATGTGGGCCAGATAAACCCGCGGGTCTTTGGTCATAGTGCGAGAGCTTCGTTGAGAATTCGCCTGCGCAGCAGCCAGTACAGGCCGCCTTCAGTCATCACTTCCACCTTGCGTCCCATAAGCTCTTCCAGATCGAGGGTAAGCGCAGCCTGGTCCAAGAGGCTCCGGCCGGGTTCGAATTCAACCAGCAGGTCAATGTCGCTGTCCTGTCGCGCCTCTCCGCGCGCGACAGAGCCAAACACACGGATGTTGCGCGCGCCGTGCCTGGCCGCGACCCGCAGGATCTCGTCGCGCTTTTCTCTCAGCAGATGCTCCGCGGTCATAGCCCCGTTCCCCAGACATAGGATAGCCGATCTTCCGGGCCAGGTACTTAAGGATCCCCGATCGGGTCGCCACTCTTGCACCCAGGTCCCGACGCAGTGGCGGGCGGCGAGTGAATAGCAGGGTGTGGGTAAGGGACACCGAAGCAAGCTCGCGGCGGCGGGAAAGGCGGGGGCGCGTCACTTCTGACATCTCCTAGGCGCTCTCCGTAACGCGGGCTTTATGCCGGCATCTTTACTTCATCCTCTCCTGCTAGCCACCAGCCGCCCGCCACTAGCCACTCCCCTCGCCATCAGCGTTGAAGAGACGTGCTACATTCGACCTGTGATCCCCTTCGAGCCGCATCCGCGGCTGCTGAATCCAAACTGGATGACGCTGGCTGGCCGCTTCTGGCCGCGCAGCCTGGAACGGCTGCCGGCGCCGGTGGAGCGCTACTTTGAAGTCGAGCCGGGGATCCCGATTCTGGCGCACTGCCATTGGCAGCCGGAGCCTACCCGTCACCCCACGATCGCGATCGTGCACGGTCTTGAAGGCTCCAGCGCCTCGCGCTACGTGCTGGGCACCGCGGAGAAGGCCTGGGTGGCCGGCTTCAACGTGCTGCGCATGAACCAGCGCAATTGCGGCGGCACAGACGCGCTCGCTCCTACGCTCTACAATTCCGGCCTCTCCGGCGACTACCGCGCTGTGGTGCGGGAATTGGCGGAGCGCGACGCGCTCCCCGAAATCTTTCTCGCCGGGTTCTCCATGGGCGGCAACCTGGTACTGAAAGCCGCCGGGGAGATGGGCGCGAACCCTGCCGCCGGCTCTCCGGCGTTCGCCGGCGTCGCGGCGGTGTGTCCTGCGCTCGACCTCGCAGCCTGCGTGGACGCCATCCACGAGCCGCGAAACTCCTTCTACGAGCGCTATTTCGTGCGCAACCTGATCCTGCGCTACAAGCACAAGGTGGAGCTCTTTCCCAAACAGTTTGCGCTCGATGGAGTGGACCGCGTGCGCACGATTCGCGAATTCGATGATGTGATTACGGCGCCCTACTGCGGCTACGGCGATGCCGTGAATTACTACGATAAAGCGAGCGCGAAGCACGTGCTCGGCAGCATCGCAGTGCCCGCGCTCGTCATCACCGCACTGGACGACCCCCTGGTGCCGCACCTCTCCGTGCGCCGGCCGGAGATGATGGGGAATTCGCGCGTCACGCTGCTCGACCCGGAGCACGGCGGGCATTGCGCGTTCATTTCACGCCATGGCGGCACCGACGAGCGGTTCTGGGCGGAGTGCCGGATTGTGGAATTCTGCAAGCAGCAGTCGCGATTGCTGAGCAAAGTGGCGTAGGCGAGCACAGCCCCACCACGGATCTAAAGGCGGCTTGCTTTCACCTGTCTTTAGGCCGTGCCGCAGGGATCTTCCAGCGACTTGCTCAGCCCGGGCGTCAGCAGTTGCGCCGGCCCGTCGGCGGTAATCGCCATATCGTCCTCCAGGCGCATGCCGAAGTCGCCTTTCAAATAGATTCCCGGCTCGTTGCTGAAGGTCATGCCCGGAGCGAGAACCGTGCGGCTGCCGCGCACCAAGTAGGGATCTTCGTGCCCTTCGAGGCCGATGCCGTGCCCCAGGCGATGCGTGAACACCTTGTAGCCGCCGGGATAGCCCGCCGCCACAATCGTCGCGCGCGCCGCATCGTCCACGGCGCCGGACAGGTGGCCTGCGCGCGCGGCCTCGAGCGCCGCTTCCTGCGCGTGGTGCGCCGCATCGAAGGCGCGGCGATGCTTCTCCGCGGGCGCGCCCAGCACCGTCATGCGCGTCACGTCGGACTGGTAGCCTTCCACCGA
>DATFZR010000302.1:0-8076 GCA_035314265.1 Candidatus Acidiferrales bacterium | reverse complement strand
ATCTTTGCGGACGTGGAGAACACGCACCGGATCGCTCGGGAGGAAATCTTTGTCCCCGTGGCTGCGGTAATCCCCTTCGAGAATGAGCAGGACGCACTGCGGATCGCCAACGACACACACTACGGCCTGGCCGCGGCCGTGTGGACGCGAGACATCTTCAAGGCCTTCCGGGTGGTGAAGGCGCTGCGCGCGGGGATCGTGTGGGTGAATCACATGCAGCCGACGTATGTGGAAGCGCCGTGGGGCGGCTACAAACAGTCCGGCTATGGCCGGGAGCTGGGCCCCTGGGGAATCGAGGAGTATCTGGAAACCAAGCAGGTTTACGTAAATCTCGACGAAGCCCCGATCGGGTGGTACTGATGGGCGCCATTCAACTTCGCACGCCGATTCCGGGCCCGGCCTCGAAAGAACTCTCGCGGCGCCGTGCGGCCGCCGTTCCCGCCGGGATTTTCTCGGCTGCTTCCGTGTACATCGCCCTCTCGGAAGGCGCGTTGGTGGAGGATGTGGACGGCAACCGCCTGATCGACTTCGCGGGCGGGATCGGCTGCCTGAACGCGGGACACCGCGCCCCGCGCGTGCTGGCCGCGGTGCGCGCCCAACTGGACCGCTACCTGCACGCGTGCTTCAGCGTGACGCCCTACGAGCCGTATATCTCGCTGGCGGAAAAGATGAACGCGCGCGCCCCCGGCGCGTTCGCGAAGAAGACCATGTTCCTGAACAGCGGGGCCGAGGCCGTGGAGAACGCGGTGAAGATCGCGCGCTGCTACACGGGCCGGCCCGCCATTGTCGCATTCGAAGACGCTTTCCACGGGCGCACGCTGCTCACCATGTCGCTCACGAGCAAGACGCATCCGTACAAAGCAGGCTTTGGCCCCTTTGCTCCGGAAATTTACCGTCTGCCGTACGCGTACTGCTACCGCTGCGCCTATTCTCTGAAATATCCGGAGTGCTCCGTGCACTGCGCGCACGCGCTCAAGACGCTGTTCCAGCGTTCGGTGGCCGCGGAGACGGTGGCGGCGATCGTGGTGGAACCGGTACTGGGTGAGGGGGGATTCGTGCCCGGGCCGCCCGAATTCTTTCAGGTGCTCCAGCGGATTTGCCGCGAAAACGGCATCCTGTTCATTGCGGACGAGGTGCAGACCGGCTTCGGGCGCACCGGCGCGCTCTTTGCGAGCGAGCGTCTGGGGATCGAGCCGGACCTGCTGGTGACGGCGAAGTCGCTGGGTGGGGGTCTGCCGCTCGCTGCCGTCACTGGCCGCGCGGAAGTGATGGACGCGCCGGGGCTGGGCGGAATCGGCGGCACGTTTGGGGGCAATCCGCTCTCGCTGGCCGCCGCGCATGCCGTGCTTGAAATCATGGACGAAGAAAAACTTCCGGCACGCGCGGAAGAACTGGGCGAACGGTTTCGCTGGCGCGCAAACTCGTGGAAATCGCGCTGGCCGGCCATCGGAGATGTTCGCGGACTCGGCGCGATGCAGGCGATCGAGCTGGTGCAGGGGCCCGGCTTTCGCGAGCCTGCGAAAACGCTGGCCGAGGAAGTAACCAAACGCTCTCTCGAACGCGGCCTGATCGTGCTGAACACGGGGACGTTCGGAAATGTGATCCGCCTGCTCGTGCCGCTGAACATTCTTCGGCCGCAATTCGAGGAGGGCCTGGACGTGCTGGAAGCCGCGCTGGCCGCGGCCTGCGAAAAGCAGGAACAGCCCGTTCTGTAGGCGCGCACGCATGGGGGGCCGGGGCCCGCGCGTTCGCTCAAGCCTTCGCTCCGGCCTGCGGGTGTACACTGGGAAAAGATAAGAGGAAATATGGCCACACTAGCGACCACGGAAACGAAACTCTACGACTGCCCCATCTGCATCGGCGGCGAATGGCGCGCGTCAGCAGGCCGCAGGGAAACCCTGCTGAATCCGGCCACGGCGCAACCTTTGACCACCGTCCCGTACTGCACGCCGGAAGAAGTTCGCGCGGCCGTTGACGCGGCGCACTCGGCTTTTGACTCCTGGCGCCACGTGCCGGTTGTAGAGCGCTCGCACGTGTTTTTCCGCTACCGCGAGCTGCTGCTGAAGCACTCGGAAGAAATCGCGCGCATCACCACCCTCGAGCATGGGAAGACGCTCGATGAATCGCGCGCCTCGCTGGGGCGCGGCATTGAAGCGGTGGAGTTTGCCACGAGCGTGCCTACACTGCTCATGGGCGATACGCTGGCCGATATCTCGCGCGGGGTGGACACGGCCACCGTGCGCCAGCCGCTGGGTGTGTGCGTGGGCATACCTCCGTTCAATTTTCCCTCCATGGTTCCCATGTGGATGTTTCCGATGGCCATCGCCTGCGGGAATGCGTTTGTGATGAAGCCTTCGGAACGGGTTCCGCGCACGGTGGTGCGGCTGATTGAATTGCTGTACGAGGCGGGGCTGCCCAAAGGCGTTTGCAGCGTGGTGCACGGGGCGAAAGAAGTGGTGGATGCGCTGCTCGCTGACCCGCGGGTGAAGGCCGTTTCGTTTGTGGGCTCGAGCCCCGTGGCTCGCCACATTTACGAAACCGCGGGGAAGAACGGCAAGCGCGTGCAGGCCATGGGCGGGGCAAAGAATCATCTGGTGGTGATGCCGGGTTGCGACCTGACTGCCGCGGTGAAGGCGATTCTGGGCGCCGCGTACGGCTGCACCGGCCAGCGCTGCCTGGCCACGAGTGTGGTGGTGGCCGTGGGCGAGGCGGCCGACCCTCTTATTGACGAACTGAAGAAGGCCGCGGCGCAGATTTCCGTGGGCTCGGGCGATGACCCGAAGACGGGCATGGGGCCCGTGGTGAACGCCGCCGCGCGGCAACGCATCGAGCAGTACATCCAGGTGGGCGAGCAGGAGGGCGCGCGGCTTGTGGCCGATGGGCGCACAGTCCGCACGCACGACGGGACAGAGGGTTTCTACGTAGGTCCAACCATCTTCGATCACGTGCGGCCCGGGATGCGTGTGGCGCGGGAAGAGATTTTCGGCCCGGTGCTTTCGGTGATTCGCGCGAAGGATCTGGACGAGGCGGTTGGCGTGGTGAACGGCTCCGATTTCGGGAATGCGACGGCCATCTTCACGGGTTCAGGCGCGGAGGGAAGGGAATTCGCGGCGCGCGTGCAGGTGGGAATGGTGGGAGTGAACGTGGGCGTGCCCGCGCCCTCGGCTTTTTTCCCGTTTGCCGGCTGGAAAGGCTCTTTCTACGGCGATTTACATGCGCTGGGACGGGACGCCGTGCAGTTCTACACGGAGACGAAAGTGGTGACGTCTCGCTGGCCGACGCCTGCGCGCGAGCACAAGATCACGTTCTAGGCTCTTCATCGATTTTCTTCAAGATTCGCGCTTGCGACACCAGAAGGCGAGAGGCCCAAAATGCCGGCCTCTCGCGTTCGAAGGCCTTCGGGCTGCCCTGCGGTGGGCGCACCAGCCAATGCGCCGCTTTTGCACGGCTGCCTGCGTCGGCTAAAATGAATTCTCTACCTGATGGCTGAGACTCCACTGCTGCCCGCGCGCGAGGTGATGGCCACCCCTTCGCTGGCCGCCCCTACAGCGTCCACACCGCGCGGGCTTGTAGCGTTCCGCGCGTTGCGCCACCGTAATTTCCGGCTTTTCTTTGCCGGCCAGTTGATCTCGCTGATCGGCACCTGGATGCAGACGGTGGCGCAATCCTGGCTGGTGTACCGCATGACGGGTTCGGCCGTGCTTCTGGGGACGGTGGGCTTTGTTTCGCAGATTCCGGTGTTCTTTCTGGCCACGGTGGGCGGAATCGTGGCGGACCGCTATCCGAAGCGCCAGATCGTGGTGGCCACGCAAGCGACGTCCATGATTCTGGCTTTTCTGCTGGCGTGGCTGACGCTTACCGGCCGCGTGCAGGTATGGCAGATCATCGTTCTTTCGGCGTTGCTCGGCGTGGTAAATGCCTTCGACATTCCCGCCCGCCAGTCTTTCTTCGTGGAGATCGTGGGCAAGGATGACCTGCAGAGCGCCATCGGCCTGAACTCTTCCATCTTCAATGGCGCGCGGATTATCGGCCCGGCCATCGCCGGCATCCTGGTGGCCCTGATTCAGGAGGGCTGGTGCTTCTTCGTCAACGGCGTGAGTTTTATCGCGGTGATCACGGGACTGCTGATGATGCGGGTAAAGGAGAGGGAAATCCGGTCAGGAAGCACGGATGCGCTGCAGGAAGCCATGGAGGGCTTTCGCTACGCGCTCGGCTCGCCCACGATTCTTGCACTCTTGCTACTCGTGGCGCTGGTGAGCGCCGTGGGCGTGCCGTATACCGTGCTGATGCCGATTGTCGCGGACCGGATCCTTCACGGCGGCCCGCGCACGCTCGGGTTGCTGATGGGCGCGACGGGCGTTGGGGCGATGATGGGCGCGCTGACGCTGGCGATGCACCGGGGCGTGCGCGGGCTGGGCAGAATTGCAGCGGCGGCGGCATGCGGATTCGGAGCCAGCCTGGTGCTGTTTTCCTTCTCCCGCTGGTTTGCTGTTTCGATGGTGCTGCTGATCCCGGTGGGCTACTGCGTGATGTTGCAGATGGCGGCCACGAACACGCTGCTGCAGACCATGGCGCCTGACCGTCTGAGGGGCCGGGTGATGGCTCTCTACTCGATGATGTTTATGGGCATGGCGCCGGTGGGTTCGCTGGGCGCGGGGTTTGCCGCGGACCGGCTCGGCGTTCCCGTCACGCTGGCAATTGGCGGCGCGGCATGCATCGTGGGTTCGCTGGTGTTTGCGCGGCGCTTGCCGCAGATTCGCGCCGAGGCCCTGGAACATCTGCGGCTTTCGGGCGCACTGGAGGAAGAGAGTCCGGCGCGCTGAGAGTTTTCCCGGCGTTCAGGGTTTCTCGGAGGGGTCTTTTGCATCCTTTGCCGCTGCTTCCTTCGGCCCGCGGATCACCTGCTTGGTATTCACAGTGAAGCGGATGTACTTGTCGAAGTCTTCCTTGATGCGGTAGAGATGGCCGTGGAAGTGGATGAACAACTCCGCGTTTTTGGGAAGGTAGAAGGGTGTATCCACGCCGCGGAAGGTCACCGGCATGTAGTCCACCACCATGTGCTCTTCCTCGAGCCGTAGTGCAACGACGGGATCCTGAATGTCCGCCTCCACGCGCAGAAGCTCGCCGGTGGCCTGGTCCACGAGTCCGCGGCCGCGCAGATAAATCGGGTAGATGCGGCCGGAATCGTTGTAGGAGTGCAGACGGGCCGGGCGGTCGCGCAGTTCCGTGAAGTGGAGGCTCCACGCGGGGTGGTCGTTCCACATCGTCAGGCCTTCGCACTGGAACGTGAAATCCCCTTGCAGGGCCGGGTTCAGAATGAGGGCCAGCGCGGCAACGCCATGCGCCACGGGGGGAGAGCTGGACGACACGACTGGTGAGATTCCGCCGTGGTACTCGTCGACGGCGTAGTTGCCATCGGGCATGGGATGAACGTCGGCAATGTAGTCCACGGTGAAATGATGGAGCGGCATCACGCGGCCGCCGATGTCCATGGCGGCCTGCTCGATGCGCTGCGTTGCGCCCACTTCGGCCAGTTGGGCAAAGCGATCGGCCACGTGCTTACCGGCGGCGCTCAGGACTTCCGGCAGATTGCAGGAAGGGCCGGCGATCATGGTGGGCGTGCCGTCGTCGACGTCGGGGGGAGCCCAGGTGCGCGGGGGCACCCTGGGTTCAAAGGATTCGGAGCTTAATATCGCCGCTGAGGCGCGCTCCGGGGGCAACGCCTCGGGATGGCCGCCACCCGGCGGGGCGTCGATGGGCCCTACGGCGGTCAGCAGATCCTTGGCCACGGCGGTGAGCGCTGGATCCGTGCCGTGAGAGAGATAGGTCGTGGCGGCATCATGCGCCTCGGACCACTGCTTCGTCAGCGCAAAGGACATGGCCAGCAGGACTTCTGCGCGGGCGGCGGTGGCGCCACCTCGCTGGGAAGCTGCGGCGGCGAATTCGCGCGCCTCCTGGTAACGAGCGGCGTGGAATGCGGCGCTCGCGGCTTCCCACGCAGGCTCCCACTCGTCGGGGTGCTTCCTGGCAATCTTTGAGAATACTTCGTAGGCGTCGCCGTAAATGCCGGTGTGATAGAAAAGTCCGGCCAGCGCTCGCGCGGATTCTTCGTATTCAGGATTGAGGTACGCCGCCTGGGAAAAATGGAAGAGGGCCATCCCGGTTTCGTCGGCCCGATAATCCACCAGCCCGGCGATGTACTGCACGTGGGGATGCGCCAGGGTCGCCCTGCGGAGCTTGGCGTAGTGTTTCTGGCTTTCCTTCCAGTCGCCCTTGCGGAGCGAATCCAGAATCTTCGTGTAATTCGAAGAAGAAGCGGCGGAGAGTGCGGGAATCCAGCTAACTGCGCCGGGCCCGCTCTTTACGTCCGGGCGCAGGTAGATGGTAAGGCGCATCTCGCGGTCGGCATGATCCAGCAGGACGTTCAAATTCGCGGTGACGAATCCTTCGGAGGCGATTTGCAGACGGATGGGGCCCAGCGGAACTTTCTTGAACCGGGCGCGGTGCTGCTGCTGCGGGGTGGCCACGACCTCGGCGGCTGCCGCCTGGCGAGTGGTGAGGGAAATCTTGGCGGTTCCTTCCAGGGCTTCGCCGTCGGCACGGCGCACCTGGATGATGAGATCTTCCTGCCCTGGAGGCGCCACGTAGGTGGGCGCCCAGGTTTTATCCGCGCCCGCTGGTGTGGCTTGCGCAGGGAGGCTAAGGCATACACATAGACCCAGCAGGCCGGCGAGGCCCGCCACCCTTCCGACCCCAATGTTCATTTGCTCTCCGACGCAACCCCATGAATCTTAGCTGTCGCCATGATAGCCATTTCGTTCTGTCTCTGGCAATGGGTTCGAGAGGGTCCGAGAGGGGGGCAGCGGATGGAACGAGTGTGTAGTGCCATCGGTGGTTGTGGTGGACGCTTCCGGTTCGCGTGTTTCACTCGCAGGAAGATGGCGGGGGGAGATCACCGGCAACATCGCGAGGGAGTTCGTGGCGCAATCGCCGCGGGCCTTTCTGTGAAGTTCCCTGAACCTCCCCTGAACATCCCCTGAACTTCCCCGGAAGCTCCCGGAAACTTCTTGACAATGCTGCAACCCATGGTTTAACTCGCACGTCAGAAGGTCATTGGGGAGCTCGGGAGGGGGGTCCTACATGCGGCGTACCTGCTTAGGGGCATTGGTGTGCGTGTTTGCGCTCGTATTTTCCTCTTTAGTGCCTGCTAGCGCACAAACGGTGACGGCCACGCTGAGCGGCCACGTTCTGGACTCCTCGGGCAGCGCGATCCCTAATTCTGAAGTGACGGCCACAAACACGGCTACCGGATTTACGCGCTCGGCGAGCGCCTCCGGAGAAGGGGAATACCTGATTACGGCGCTGCCTGCCGGCACGTACACGGTGACGGCCAGCGCCAAGGGGTTCAAGAAAGCCGCGAAGGCCGTAAACCTGCTGGTGGGCCAGGCCGCGACGCTGGACGTCACGCTGCAAGTCGGCGAGACGAGCACGCAGGTGACCGTCGAGGCCAACACGGAAGTTACCGAGCCCACGCGCACGCAGATCAGCACCGTCATTCAGGAGCGGCAGATCGAAAGCCTGCCGGTGAACGGGCGCGAGTTCATTGACTTTGCGCTGCTTTCGCCGGCCGTGCAGATTGGCGACACCACGTCCGGCAGCACGGATGTGATCGTCGAGCCCGTCACCAAGCTTTCCTTTGCGGGGCAGAACATCCACTTCAACTTCATCGCCGTGGACGGCGCCGACGACATCTCCACTGTGTCCGGCATCCAGCGCGGCACGCCGCCGCAGGACTCCGTGCAGGAATTCCGCGTGATCAACACGAACTACACCACGGATTTCGGTCGCGCGGTGGGTGGCATCGTGAACATCATCACCAAGAGCGGCACGAACCAGTGGCACGGATCGCTCTACGAATACTTTCGCAACGACGTACTCGACGCGACCAGCATCCTCGCGGCGCCCGGCCTGAACACGCTGCGCCAGAACCAGTTCGGCGGCTCCATCGGGGGGCCCATCCGGAAGACCAAGACCTTTATCTTTGCCAATTACGAAGGCCAGCGCCGCGGGGAATCG
>DATFZR010000301.1:0-6423 GCA_035314265.1 Candidatus Acidiferrales bacterium | reverse complement strand
AACGTGGAGCTCGGCCTGGAGGCGCTGGGCGTGGCGCGCGCCGAGCGCGAGGAGCGGGCGGAGGCGGCGCTCGACCTGATCGGCCTCGGCGGCTACGCCAGCGCCTATCCGAAGGAGCTTTCCGGTGGCATGCGCCAGCGCGTCGGCCTTGCCCGCGCGCTGGTGGTGCATCCCGACCTGCTGCTGATGGACGAACCGTTCTCCGCGCTCGACGTGCTGACGGCGGAGACGCTGCGCGGCGAACTGCTCGAGCTGTGGACCAGCCGCAAGATTCCCACGAACGCCATTTTCATCGTGACGCACAACATCGAAGAGGCCGTGGAGCTGGCCGACCGCATCATCGTGCTGGCGCACCGTCCCGCGCACATTCACGATGATTTTCTGGTGGGCCTGCCGCACCCGCGCGACCGCAAGTCGCCGCGTTTTCTTGAATTGGTGGACCACGTTTACAAAGTGCTTACGCTGCCTGACGAAACCCACGTGCTGCCTGCCGCTCACGCGACTGCCGCGGAGCGCGAGAAGCATGCGCCGCTGCCGCACGCGCGGCCGGGCGGCATCGCGGGGCTGCTCGAGATCCTGGGCGACCGCGGCGGCCAGGACGACCTGTACCACCTGGCCGAAGAACTGGTGATGGACCTGGACGACCTGCTGCCCATCGTGGAGGCCTGCACGCTGCTGGGCTTTATCGAGGTGGCGGAAGGCGACGCGCGGCTGACCGCCGCCGGGCACGCCTACGCCGAAGCGGGGATCGACCGGCGCAAGCAAATCTTCCGCGATGCGGCTCTCGAACGCGTGTCGTTGCTGCGGCACATTCAAGGCGCGCTGCGCTCGAAGACGGATCACACGCTGCCTGCCGAGTTCTTCCGCGACATTCTGGACGAGCGCTTCAGCGCGGAGGACGCGGACAGGCAACTGAAGACGGCGCTCGACTGGGGCCGGTATGCGGAGATCTTCGAGTACGATTCCGCGTCGGACCGGCTGACGCTGCAGGACGCGTCGCTGGCGCCCGCGCCATGATGGCTTTGGCCTAGGTGATCTGTGAGCGCGATCACCACACCTTCTCTTTTCAGCCGGCTGTACGATTCGCGCGGGCGCGGTTCGTTCCCGATTGACGCGGTGATCTTTGCCGCCGTGCTGGCGGGGCTGTACGCGCTGTTTGGAGTGGGGCGCGTGTGGTTTGCGCCGTTCACGCCTGCCACGCACATCTCGCGCAGCCCGTGGTCGCTTCCGCTCTATGCGACGTATTCGCTGTGCCGGATGGGGCTGGCGTATCTGGGCAGCCTGGTGTTTGCGCTGGTGTATGCGTATATCGCCGCGCGCAACCGCATGGCGGAGCGCGTGCTGATTCCGCTGCTGGACATCCTGCAATCCATTCCCGTGCTCAGCTTTCTGCCCGGCGTGATGCTGGCCATGGTGGCGCTGTTTCCGGGCCGGCAGTTGGGCCTGGAGCTGGGCTCGGTGCTGCTGATCTTTACCGGGCAGGTGTGGAACCTCGCGTTCAGTTTCTACGCGTCGCTGAAAGGGCTGCCGCGCGAGTTGGTGGAGGCTTCGCGGACGTACCGCTTTGGCCGCTGGCAGCGCTTCTACCAACTGGAGCTGCCGTTTGGCGCCATCGGGCTGGTGTGGAACTCGCTGATGTCTGTGGCGGGCGGCTGGTTTTTTCTGATGGCCTGCGAGATGTTCCAACTGGGCAATCGCGATTTCCGGCTTCCGGGCCTGGGCTCGTACTTGCAGACAGCCGCGAATGAGGGCGACACCGTCTCCATCGTGTGGGGACTGGCGGCGATGATCGTGGTGATCCTGCTGCTCGACCAGTTGCTGTGGCGCCCGCTGATCGCCTGGGCGGAAAAATTCAAATTCGAGCAGGTGGAGAGCGCGGTGACTCCGCAGTCGGCGGTGCTTTCGTGGCTGGCGCGATCTTCCGTGCTGGCGTGGCTGCGGCGCAAGGCGATCGCGCCTGCGTGGGAAGTGCTGAGCCTGCGGGTGGCGCGGCGCGAGGCCGCTCCGGATTCCGCGGCGCCACCGGCGCACTGGCGGGTGCTGGTGATGCGCGGGGCGCTGGTGGCCACGCTGGTGCTCGTGCTGTACGGCGCGATGCGGGCGGGCCACTCGCTGATGGAGCTGACCATCAGCGACGTTTCCGCGCTGCTGCGCGGCGCGGAAGCGACTCTGCTGCGCGTGGCGGCAGCGCTGGCGATCGGCACGCTGTGGACGGTGCCTGTGGGCGTGGCCATCGGTTCGCGGCCGCGGCTGGCGGCTCTGGCGCAGCCGATCGCGCAGGTGGCTGCTTCGGTGCCGGCGACAGCATTGTTTCCGGTGGTGCTGCTCGTGCTGCTGCGCTTTGGCGGCGGCATGGGCGTCGCGGCGATTCTGCTGATGCTGCTGGGCACGCAGTGGTATCTGCTGTTCAACGTGATTGCGGGCGCGCAGGCGATCCCCACGGATTTGAAGGAGGTGGCTGAGGTCTATCGCTTTTCCGGATGGGACCGCTGGCGGCTGCTGGTTCTGCCGGGGATTTTTCCGTATCTGGTGACGGGACTGGTGACGGCCGCGGGCGGCGCGTGGAACGCGAGCATCGTGGCCGAGTACTTCCACTTTCAGGGACGCGTGCTGTCCACGCCGGGTCTGGGTTCTACGATCAGCCATGCGACGGACTCCGGAAACTTTCAGCTTCTGCTGGCGAGCACGGTGGTGATGGCGGTGGTGGTGGTGACCATCAACCGGCTGGTGTGGAAGCGGCTTTTCCGGCTGGCGCAAACGCGGTTTGCGCTGGGGTAGCCAGGGCTTCGCGATTCACCTTTACTTCCTTTTCTGCTTCTTCTTTTTCTCGCTTCCCAGGCGCCTGCTATGTCCCTTCGACGAATCGCAGGTCGCGTTCGGCGGTTCCGCCGAGCGCTTTGAGGGCGGCTTGATATGCGGGACTCTGGTAGGCGGCGATGGCTTTCTGCACGCTTTCGAATTCGATGATCACGGTGCGGTCGCTGATTCCTTGCTCGACGACCTTGGTGGGAACGCCGCGCGCGAGAAAGCGTCCGCCGCCGGCCTCGATTGCGGGGCCAGCGAGACGGGCGTATTCCGCGAGCGCCTCCGGTTTGGAAACCGAGCGGTAGAGTGTGATCCAGTATCCTTTGGCCATGGAAATCTCCTAGTTGTGCGTCAGGGTGAAAATCACGGTGACGGTGGTCTCGACTTCGACAGGCGTGCCGTTAATCTCCGTGGGCTTGTAGCGCCATTGGCGGACGGCGTCCAGGGCCGCGGCGGTGAGCGCGGACGGGCCGGACACGAGCTCGACCTGTTCCACTTTTCCCTCCTCGGAAATCAATGCGCGCATCAGGACGGCGCCCGAGATTCCTGTCGCTTTTGCTTCAGGCGGATAGACCGGGGCAACGGTGGTTAGTTGCTTTGCTTGCATGACGTTGCCGGCGACCTTGATGCGCTTGGACGGGCTTGCGGGAGAGGTGAGGGAGGAAGGCGGAGGGCCGTCGCTGGTCCCGCGGATTGCGGGTGCGGTGGCGCCGCCGGAAACGGCTGTGGAGTTGGGGTGTTCGCCGGGCTTTTCGGGTGCGGGCGCGGCTTCGGCGAAGGCGGCGGGAGGATTTTCCGGCTTGCCTTGCGTGTCGTAGAGCTTTACGGCGCCGTATTTCTCGAAGGCGGGCAGAACTTTTTTCGCCTCGCCTACGGCGACGATCTGGAGTTTCGCGGGGTCCATGTATTTGGCGGCCACGCGGGTTACGTCGGCCGGGGTGACGGCGGAGATTTTCGCGGGATACGCGTCCCAATAATCGGCAGGCAGGTTGTAGATGGCTCTGTCTACCGCGTAGTTGAGCAGGCGGTCGGGCTGCTCGAGCGAGAGTGCGAAACCGGCGACGACGGAGCGGCGGGCATCGTCGAGTTCCGCATCGGGCGCGGGATCTTTGCCCAGGCGGGTGATTTCGTAGAGGAATTCGTGCATGGCGCCTTCGGTGACGTCGCGCGTCACGTCTCCGGAAGCGGCCCACGGGCCGGCGTAGCGTGCCGCGGTGAAACTGCTGTAGACGCCGTAGGTGTAGCCCTTTTCTTCGCGCAGGTTCAGGAAGAGGCGCGACGAGGGGCCTCCGCCGAGGACGCGGTTGGCGACGAGGACGGGGATGTAGTCGGGGTCGCGGCGATCGATGGCGATGTTGCCGAGCCAGATGGTGGTCTGCACGGAATTGGGGCGGTCCACGAGATAGACGTGGCGCTCGGCGACGGCCTTGGTGGCTGGGGGAGGCTGGTCTATTAAGTCTGTGCGCTTCCAGGCGGCCAGGTCGCGCGTGAGTTTTTCGACGAGCGCTTTGGTATGCACGTCTCCGGCGACGGCCAGGATGGCGTTCTGCGGGACGTAGCGCGCGGCGTGCCAGGCGGCGAGGCGCTCGGGCGTCATCGCCGCGATGGAATCGGGCGTTTCCGCCACGCGGGCTTCCGGCAGGCAGGCGCCTGGCTCGTCCGGATTGGGGCAGTAGATGGCGAGCGAGTAGCGCTCGCGGACCAGGAACTGGGGTGAAGAGCGCAGTTGCCGCAGACGCGCGGCGGCGCGCTGCTTCCATTTGGCGAGTTCCTCGGCGGGAAACGCGGGATGGAGGAGTTCGTCGAGGGCGAGCGCGAACCAATCGTTGAAATTGTCGGAGAGGCCGGAGGCGGAGAGGGTGGCGGTGGTGCCGCCGAAGGGGGCGAAGACGCCGATCTCGGCGCCGAGTTTCTCGGTTTCTTCGGCAATCTGCTTGCTGGTGCGGCCTTTCGTGCCCTCTTTGAGCATCACGGCAGTGGTGGAGGCCAGGCCGGGAAGGCCGGCGGGCTCGGCAGTGGCGCCGGCGCCCAGGATGAACACGCTTACGGTGACGAGGGGAAAGCGGTGATCTTCCAGGATGAGGACGCGGAGGCCGTTGGGGAGCGTGGTCTCGTAAGGCTTGGGCAGTTTTACGTGCAGCACGTCTTTTGAAACGGGCGCGCGCTTGAGTTGCACCACCTTGCTGAGGGGGGTGCTCTTGTCGCCGGGCTGCTGGGCGGCGGCGGGCAGGGCCAGAAGCAAACCACAGGCAATCGCTATTGCTGAACCGGACCGTGATGTCGCGCTCATTGCGCACCTCCTGCCGCCTGCTTGGGATAGGTCTCGATGACGTTTCGCTCGTCCACCTTCAGATACTTCCGCGCGACGCGCTGCACGTCCGCGGGGGTGACTGCGTTGAGGCTTTGCTCGTAGGTGTTGACCAGGTTGGGGTCGCCGAATTTCGCGGCGAGATCACCGATCACCACGGCGCGCGCGAGAGAACTGCGCAGGCGCTGGGCGCGTTGCCTGCGGCTGCTGAGGCGCACCTTTTCGAGTTCCCATGGGGCGACCGGCTCTTTCTGGAGGCGTTCGAGTTCCTGCTGGACAATCTGCTCGACGGCGGCGAAATCGCCTCCGGGCTTGAGGGTGACTTCAATCTGGAACGGGGATGGGCCGGGACGATTCTCGACATCGGTATCCACGTTGACGGCGAGCTCTTTCTCCTTTACCAGCCGCTGGTACAAGCGCGAGGATTGGCCACCGCCCAGAATTTCGGACATGGCGACGACGGCGAACCAGTCGGGCGTTTCTCCCGGCGATATTTTGTAGAGTTCGTCGAGGCGGGGCGATTGCGCGAACGTGTCGTCCATTCTGCGGCGTCTTTCGGCGGTCTGCGCGGGATCGGAAAGGTCGGGCCGGGCGGGCGTGGGCTGCGCGGGGATCGCGCCGAAGTACTTTTTGATTTTTTCCATGGCGACGACGGGATCGAAGTCGCCCACCAGGGTGAGCACGGCGTTGTTCGGGGCGTAGTAGAGGCGGAAGAAGTCCTTGACGTCGTCCACGCTGGCCGCGTCGAGGTCGGCCATCGAACCGATCACGGAATGCTTGTAGGCAAAGTTGTCGTAGAGGATGTCGGAGAGGGCTTCGTCGGTCGCGCCGTACGGCTGGTTATCCACGCCGAGGCGGCGTTCTTCCTGAACGGCTTTGCGCTGGTTGTCGAGGTTGGCCTGGTTGACGGCGAGGGCGCGCATGCGGTCCGCCTCGATGTAAAGGCTGAGGTCGAGCTGGTTCGCGGGCAACTGCTCGAAGTAGCTGGTGCGGTCCTCGTTGGTGGTGGCGTTCGTGCCGCCGCCGTTGTTGAGCACGAGCATCATGTGCTCGCCCTTGCCGACGTTTTCCGAGCCCTCGAACATCATGTGCTCGAAGAGGTGGGCGAATCCGGTGTGTCCCGCCTTCTCGTTGCGCGAGCCCACGTCGTAAGTGACGGAGATACTGTAGGCGGGCGCGGAATGGTCTACGGAAAGGATGACGCGCAGGCCGTTGGCGAGCTTGTGCTGCTCGATGGGAAAGTGGAGTGGGCGCGGGGCTGCGGGGGCGGCGGCGCTGGCGGGCTTCTTCTGGGCTGCCGGGGGATTCTG
>DATFZR010000300.1:0-26341 GCA_035314265.1 Candidatus Acidiferrales bacterium | reverse complement strand
CCCATCTCGCGCAGGTACATGCGGACGGGGTCGTTGGTCTTTTCGAGGGCGCCGGGGGTCAGGTCGATTTCCTGCTCTTCGCCGGCTGCCGCTTCCTTGCCCGGCTCCGCCTCGGTTTCGATGGGCTCTGCGCCTTCCATGCCGGCGCGGGCCGTCTTGGCGGTGGCCAGGTCTTCGTACACATCAATGCCGTACCGCTCGAAGGTGGAGAGCAGTTCGTCAATCTCTTCCGACGAGTGCACTTCCGCCGGGAGGATGTCGTTTACTTCGTCGTAGAGCAGGTAGCCGCGCTCCTTGCCCATGGCAATGAGCTGTCGTACCTGGTCGTATTTGTCTTCAATAGCCATATGCGAAGAACTCTCCGGGCGATTTTCTAAGACGCGCGCTTCTACTTTATTGGACGCTCAAAGCGCAGCCGGGAATCATCAGATGCGGCAAAGCCGCACAAAGCACGGGGATTTCGCTGCCGTGACAATACGGCTGGAAACGTATGTTCCGGTTGAATGCGAGATTTCGCGCCGCGCAAGCGTCCCTGGTTCCGAGTCTTCGAAGACGGTTGCCCCAGTCTCGAAGACCCGCCCGCCGTGCCAGAAGGCCTCCCAACGTACACCTGATTACTTTGGTTAGATGTACGGCACACCCCTGCCGTTGCACTGTCAAGCTGAACGAAAATATAACGGTTCTGGGGGCCGGCGTCAACCTTGATTGCGGGCTGGGCCGGCTGTGAAAATCTCAAAAACCTGTGGATTTCAGATGTTCTCTCTCGCCCGTCAGCTCCCATCTGCGTCGGAAATTACTTCGGGGTTCAAGAGAGCCTGCAAGTGGCCATGGAAATCAACCGCAGATTCGAGCTGCGGCTGGCGCCGGGCACGCGGGCCGTGCCCGAGCTGGGCATCACACTGCTGCCTCGCGAAGGAACGCTCCGGCTGGAATACCAGCGCCGCCACTGAACGCCGCCCCGAGCGGCGCCTCTACCCCTGCGATTCCCCTGACAGCTCGCGGCGAATCTCCGTCTTTCGTGCCAGCAGCGCGCCGAGATCCTCGGGCGCGGGGCCGGCTTCGATACGGCGTTGCAGGTCGGCGAGTTCGGTCTCTAGGCGCACGCGGCGTAGAGCTATGAGGCAGCTCGAGGCTTCGTCCCAGGTGGGCTCGGCGGCGGCCTCGAAGAGGATGTCGTAGAGCAGACGGCGCTCTGCCGGGTCGAGCAGCTCGCCGACCACCATCGGGTCGGGCCGCTCGCCTGCCGCGCAGGCTTCAATCATCGCTTCGAAGAGTTTTTCTGTGGATAGGCCGCGATGCACTCCTAGCTCGCGCAGTTCCGCGGCCAGGCGCTGGCGGAAGCCTTCGCCCTCGGCCAGCAACTGGATCAGGCGGCGCTCCGCGGGCTTCGCAGCGTGCGGCGCCAGTCCGGGGCGTATCTTCACTTCGCTGCGGCGCTCGGCGGCGGCGCGGCGCAGTGTTTCGCGCAGCATGGGCTCGTCAATTCTCAGGCGCTGGGCGACGCGCGAGGCCCACTCGGAGCGCAGGATGCGGTCCGGCAGCTTCTGGAGATAGGGCAGAAGAAAATTTACGGCGCGGAGTTTGCCTTCGGCGGTGTTTACGTCCATTCCACCCGTGCTGAGGGCGCGTTCGATCAGGTGGTCAAGAAACGCCGGCGCCTCCGCCAGCAGCTTCTGGTACGCCGCCGCGCCATGCTGCTTGATGAACTGGTCTGGATCGGCGCCACCGGGAAGGCGCAGCACGCGCGCGTCGAAGCTTTGCTCGAGCAGCAGCGTGAGCGAGCGCTCGGTGGCCGTCTGGCCCGCGGTGTCCGGGTCGTAATTCATCACCACGCGGCGCGTGAAGCGGCCCAGCAGGCGGAGCTGCATCTCCGTGAGGCTGGTGCCGCAGCTCGCCACGACGTTGGTTACACCGGCGCGGGCGACGGCGATCGCGTCCATGTAGCCTTCCACCATCACCGCGAATCCCTGCTGCCGGATAGCTTCCTTGGCGCGGTCAAAGTGGTAGAGGATGCCGCTCTTTGTGTAAATCGGCGTTTCCGGGGAGTTCAAGTATTTCGGCGGCTCTTCTCCCAGCGCGCGTCCGCCGAAGGCCACCACGCGTCCGCCTTCGTTGGCGATGGGAAAGATAATGCGCCGGCGGAAGCGGTCGTAGAGGCGGCCGGAGCCGTCGCGCGAGACGAGGCCGGAAGCCTCGACCAATTTTTCGGCGTACTTGCCGCGGACGTGGCGAAGCAGGGCGTCGCCTCCGGAAGGAGCGAAACCAAGGCCGAAGGCCTCGATCGTCGCGCGGTCGAGGCCGCGGTCCTCCAGGTAGCCGAGCGCGACGGCGCCCTCCGGGCTGTTCTTGAGCTGGCGCTGAAAGAATTCGTCGGCGTCGCGATGCAGCTCGAGCAGGATTTTTTTCTGGCTCTCCTCGCGCCGTTCTTCGGGCGAGCGCGGCTTGCGCGGCGGCACGGCGATGCCGCATTTCTCGGCGACGACGCGCACGGCGTCCAGAAACTCCAGCTTCTCCATTTCCATCACGAATTTGAAGACGTCGCCGCCCACGCCGCAGCCGAAGCAGTGATAAATCTTCTTTACGGGGTGCACGGCAAACGACGGCGTCTTCTCGTTGTGGAAGGGGCACAGGCCCGTGAAGTTTGCGCCGCCCTTTTTGAGGCGGACGTACTCGCCGATTACGCGGACGATGTCCGCCTGCTGCTTGACGCGATCCGCGAATGTTCCGGCTTCCGTCACGTTCTTCCTGCCTTCAGGCGGGGAGCCTGCGGAACCCCATGCCAACCTGCTGGAAGTGTGCGTCAGCGGTCAGGATGTCCTCCACTTGAAGGTCGCGCATGATCGCCATACTGGTCAGATCCGTGAACGAAATCCTTGGCTTGTCCGCAAAACGCTGGCGGAGTTCCAGGGCCCCGCGGAATCTCTCCAAGTTAACAGCTTCCACTCGCAGGGTCTCTCGAGCCGCGTCCATCATGATTCCCCTGGCAAACCTCCAGGCCTCCTGAAATGGGCGGCGCAGAAACACCAGTGTAAAGGTCTCATCCAGGACGTAGTCGGAAGTCACCACACGCGCGCGAAGGCTGCCCCGCTCCTGGAGGATCTGTTTGACGGCTTCGTGCCTGGTCTCCGCGCGGTCGGACAGAGCGATCCATCCCCAGGTGTCCACGAACACCTTCATGGTTCGTCCGGGGCGTAAAGGGTTCCGTCGATTTCCTTGCCCAGAGTGCCGTCGTTGAACAGTCCCGCAATCTCAGCGAACGGAACCCGGTCCGGTCCTGAAGATCCGGAGGAAACTCCCTTGGACCTCTCCGCAAGCACGTCGGAAAGCCCCAGCAAGGTGTCCTCTGCAAAGACGCCTTTGCGGACGGCATCGGCGAACAGCTCCACGAACTCTTCCTCTCGAATAACAAGATGAACGCGAACATGCCTGCCATTTTTGTTCTTGCAGAAGCGAAGAGCCTCGAAGGTGTCGCCATCGCACTCGAACAGGTTGCGCTCGATACGAGCCTCGCGATCTTTGCCCCGGTCCAGAGATCCGGCAGCTATCTGCTTGATTGTCTTCATCTTAGACATGCAGCACGCTCCACTAGAATGTACTACATTCTAGTAGTTCAGAGCCCCCGCGTCAATGGCCTACAGCTTCATCTCCGCCACGGTCACGGCGTCACCGCCGCGCTCAGGCTCTTCCGCAGACGTACTCTGCACGTGGGGATGCGCGGCCAGGAACTCCGCTAAACCGCGGCGCAATGCTCCAGTCCCATGGCCGTGGATGATGCGCACGCGCGGTTTTCCGGCGAGCGCGGCTTCGTCCAGGAATTTGTCGACGCGCTCGCTAGCTTCTTCCACAGTGCAGCCGATTACGTTGATTTCTTCGGGAGCGTCTGCCTGGGCGGCGTGGGTGTGGACGCGAACGGATGGGCGCGCGGTTGCCGTTGCCTTGGAGGACTGGGCGCTGGCGGGAGCGTCGCTCACCACGGCCAGGATGTCGTCGCGTTTTACCTTCATGCGCAGGGGGCCGGCTTCCACCTGCGCGGAGCGGTCATCAATCTGGCGCAGAAGGACTGGTTTGGGAAGGCCGCGCACGCGCACGCGGACGCCCGGGACGAGCAGATTTGCAGCAACAGGTTGCTCGCGCACGGCGGTGGTTCCCAGGTCCTGCTGTGAGTCGGAGAGCTGCGCAACGACGGCGGCATCCGCTTCGTCGCGCGCTTCGCTGCGCGCCTTCTGGCTCTGGCGGCGCCCGGCCTTCTCCGCCTGCGCGCGCAGTTCGGTGTCGCGGATGCCGCCGAGCACACGGGCCATATCTGCTTCGTAGCGCTTCACGGTTTGATCCATCCGCGCTTCGAGTTCGGCGATGCGGCGGCGCTGGCGCTCGGTCCATTCCGTGCGCAGCGCAGTGCGTTCGGATTCGAGAGCTCCGAGTTCCGCGACGGCACGGCGTTTGCTTTCGTCGAGTTCCTCGCGGCTGCGATGCAGGTAGGCGATCAACGCTCCCGCCTCCCGCGCCTCGGGAGACATTTCACGCTCGGCCCGTTCGAGCGCGGACTCCGGCAGGCCCAGCCGGCGGGCGATGGCGATGCCGCTTGAAACGCCGGGAACGCCGAGGAGCAGCCGGTAGGTGGGCCGCAGATTTTTCCCGTCGAACTCGACAGCGGCGTTGACCACGCCGGGCGTGGTCGAGGCGTACGTCTTCAACCGGTCGTGGTGGGTGGTGGCCAGCGTGATGCAGCCGCGCGCGCGGAACTCCTCGAGCAGTGCGATGGCCAGCGCGGAGCCCTCTTCAGGCGCCGTGCCTGTGCCGATTTCGTCCAGTAGCGTGAGGGAACGCGGGCCCGCCGCTTCCAACATGCCGCGCAGGTTCAGCATGTGCGCGGAAAACGTGGAAAGGTCGGCGGCGATGGATTGCTCGTCGCCGATATCGGCCAGCACGCGGTCCACAACAGGCAATTCGGCGCGCTCGGCGGCCACGGGGATGCCCGATTGTGCGGAGAGCACTGCGAGGCCCACCGTCTTCAGGATCACGGTTTTTCCGCCGGTGTTTGGCCCGCTGATCACCAGCACCGTCTCCGCGCCGCCGAGCTCGAGCGACATGGGGATGACGGCGCGCCCTTCCGCGCGCAGTTTGGCTTCGAGCACGGGATGGCGCGCCGCGACGAGCGAGAGGCGTTGCTCGTCTGAAAACGCGGGGAGCGTGCAGGTGAACTCCCGCGAGAAACGCGCGCGGGAGAAGAGGGAATCGAGCTGCGCGATGGTGGCGGCCGCGCCTTCCAATTGGGGGAACGCGGAGCGCAGGCGCGCGGTAAGGTCCACCAGGATGCGCGCGATTTCCGCGGCTTCGTCCTCGGCGAGCTGCACGAGGTGATTGTTGGCGTCGAGCGTATCGAGCGGCTCGATGAACACGGTCTGTCCCGTGCCGCTGGCTCCGTGCATCACGCCGGGAACGGCGCGCCGGTCCGCCGCGCGGACGGGAATTACGTAGCGGTCGTTGCGCAGGGTGACGTAGTCCTCCCCAGGCTGTTCGCCGCGCGCGCGCAGGATGCGCCGGAGATGCTCCTGAATTTTCTCGCGTTCTTTGACGAGTGCGCTGCGGATGCGGCGCAGCTCGGGCGACGCGTCGTCGCTCACCTCGCCGTTGGGCAGGATGGCGCGGCGCACTGCGGTGGAAAGCGAGCCGAGGTCGGGCAGCGTGGCGGCGCGGCCGGCGAGGCGCGGAAACCTCTCGCCCTCGTGGCGCATGGTCGCCTTCAAATCAGCGGTGGCGTCGGCGAGCGAGGCGGAATCGAGGAGTTCCGCGGGCAGCAGCACGTTTACGCGCACGGCCAGGCGCGCGAGCCACGGTTCCGGGTCGGCCAGCGCGCCGAATCCCAGGTCACTTCCTGCACGCAGCCACGCCGCGGCCTCCGCAAGCGAGGCGAAGGCGCCTTCGAGCGCCACGCGGTCCTCGGTAAACGCGAGGGCCTGGATGGCGCGGCGTCCCGGGGCGCACGTGGTGTAGCCCAGCAGGATTTCCCGCAGGCGGGCGAACTCGAGGATCTCTTCTGCCGGACGCGACACTGGGGTACCCCGGATTTGAAGATGTCATGGGGCGAGGTTGTAGCGCAACCCGTGGGGCGCTTCGCCCCACATCGCGGCGCGGTTGCAGAAAAGCCCACGGTCAGGAAAGCGCTGACCGTGGCTACCGTGGCGGGAGAAGAGCGTTGGCCAGGAATTGCGCGGCGTCGGAGGGCTGGGCGCAGACGTGCACCAGCCTGCCGTCGGCTTCGCCCCACCCGGATGCGGCATCGCCCTCCACTTCGCGGACGCATTCGATCACCGGCTGCCAGAAGTTGCCGAGAACGGCGAAAGGCTTTCGCGGCATCACGCGTTTGTTCAGCATCTCCCAGACCACGGCCAGCTCCACGAGCGTGCCGGTGCCGCCGCGGCAGGCGACGTAGCCGTCGCCGCGCCGGATCAGCTCGAACAGGCGCTCCTGCCAGGAGTCCACGCGCACCTCTTCATCAATCCAGCGGTTCGCGCGCCCGCGGAAGAAGGATGCGGTGACGCCCAGCGTGCGGCCGCCAGATTCCTTTGCGCCGCGGCTGACCGCTTCCATGACGCCGCCGTAGCCGCCGGAGCAGACTGCGAAGCCTGCCGTGGCCAGCGCGCGGCCGAGAGAGCGCGCATCGTCGTACAGCGCGTCGCCCTCGGCGGGGCGCGAACTGCCGAACACAGCAATCACGCGATCGGGTCCGGATGGCATCGCTGGAAGGAAATCGATTATAGGCCACGGCCCTGCCTGCCGCCCTCGGTGTTCAGTTGTGAGAAGATGTTTACGCCCAGAACATTTCGAAACATGAGGAGGGCGCTTTGAGAAGGTTTTCGACCGCTTTGCTGTGTCTGGCCATCGCCGCGCTGCCGCTGCTGGCGAGCGACAAAGACAAGATTGGCGACCGTCTGGAAGATTGCGGCACCGTGATGAAGGAAATCCTCGGCATGCCGGATTCCATCCCCAAAGACATGCTGAACAGCGCCGTTTGCGTGATGGTGATTCCCGCGGTAAAGAAGGGCGCGTTTATCTTCGGTGCGAGCTACGGCCGCGGGGCCATCACCTGCCGTGGCGGCGACGAGTACAACGGCGCCTGGTCCGCTCCGTCCATGTTCCGGCTGATTGGCGGCAACGTGGGCTTCCAGATCGGCGGCCAGGAGACGGACTACGTGCTGCTGGTGATGAATGACGGCGGCGTGCGGGCGATTCTGCGCGGGAAGGTGAAGCTCGGCGCAGACGCTTCCGTGGCCATCGGCCCGGTGGGACGCACGGCCGACGCGCAGACCAACGGAACGATGCGCGCGGAAGTTCTGGCCT
The DNA here is from genome assembly GCA_035314265.1 of Candidatus Acidiferrales bacterium. Classification (GTDB taxonomy): domain Bacteria; phylum Acidobacteriota; class Terriglobia; order Acidiferrales; family UBA7541; genus JOPF136. The sequence goes on along the minus strand of DATFZR010000300.1, from coordinate 19,000 downwards.
ATTCGCGCGCGCGCGGCGTGTTTGCCGGCATATCCCTGGAAGGCGCGAACCTGCAGGAAGATCAGGACGCGAACACCACGCTCTACGGCCGCCAGTATTCCGCCGTGGATATCGTGAGGCGCGGGAAGGTGCAGCCGACGGAAGAAGGGCAGCGCCTGCTTTCGATTCTCACGAAGATCACGCCGAAGCATTCGTCGAATTGAACTTCGAATTGAACGTCGAACTGCAGTGAAATTGACCGGCGATTTGAGCGGCGCCACGCCGTGTGCCATGAGGCCCCATGAGTTGCCCGATCTGTGAACGGCGCAAGCCCTCGCGCTTCTGCCCGGCGCGCGGCGAAACCATCTGCTCGATCTGCTGCGGCACGGAGCGGGAGGTGACGCTCGACTGCCCGTCTGACTGCATCTACCTGATCCGCGCCCGCGAGCAGGAGGAAGAACACCGGCAGCCTATCCCGCGCGGGGATGTTCCTTTCGCGGAAGTCGAGCTTCCCACGGGCGTTGTAGACGTGAATCACCCGTTGCTCGGCGCGATTGCAACCACGATTCTCGGTCTCGCCGGCCAGACGCCGCACGTCTACGATGCGGATGTGGCTGCCGCGCTCCGCTCCATGGCCGAGACGTATCGAACGCTCTCCGCAGGCCTGTACTATGAAAAGCCGCCGGAAGGCGGCCCGGCCCGCGATCTCTACGTGAAGCTGCGGGAGGCCGTGCAGGAGTTGCGCAAGGACCAGCTCGCCCGCGCCGCGCTGCCGGTGGCGAAGGAAAGCGACGTCCTCTATATCGCCGTGTTCCTGGCGCGCGTGTTGCGCCACCGCTCGAACGGCCGCCCGCGCTGCCGCGCGTTCCTCGACTTTCTGCGCGCGCAGTTTCCGCAGGCGGCGCCGGCAGAGCGCGAAGCGCCGAGAATCATCGTCCCCTAGTGGAGCGGCCACTCCCGGCTGCGCCGTCTTTGAATTAGCCTTTCGCCTTCAGGCTGCCACCCACTTCAATTCAAGCTGTTGTCGTTCAGAGCCGCTGCCTTCCGGCACCTGAGGCCGCAGGCCCAAGCCGTACTTGCTACGCAGCGCGGCAAACCGCGCCGAGATTTCCTTCCGGTAGTCTTCCGGCGCGTAGGCGTTGCGCGTGTACCACTCGCGGTAGCGCTTCGCCAGGCGCGGAAATTCCTGTTCGAGGAACGGGAGAAAAACCGCCAGCGACGAGGGCATCAGGAACAGCACGCCGGCGGCGAGCCATTGCGCGCCTGCATCTCGGATGGCGCAGGCGAGCGCATCGCAATCGTTCTCCCGGTCGGTGATCCCCGGGAGCACCGGCATCACATTCACCCCCACGGCGATGCCCGCCTCGCGCAGTTTCGTAACCGCGGCCAGGCGCAGGTCGGGCCTCGGCGCGCGCGGCTCCAGGCGCCGGGCCAGACGCTGGTTAAGCGTGATGATGGAAACGTTCACGGTGAGCGACGATTTCTCGCTCACGCGCCGCAGCAGGTCGATGTCGCGCACCACGCGGTTGGACTTCGTGGTGATGGAAACGCTCAGCCCCGACTGCCGCGCCATGGCTTCCAGCACCGCGCGCGTCGCGCCGAATTCTTCTTCCGCGGGCTGGTAGGGGTCTGTGGCTGTGCCAATGGCGATGTGCTGCCCCCGCATGTCGGTCGCCGCCAGTTCGTGCGCCGTCAGCGCTCCCGGGTTCGCCTTCACGTAGATCTTGCGTTCGAATTCCTCCGGGGCCAGCTCCATGAATTCGTGCGTGTACCGCGCGTAGCAGTACTTGCAGCCGAATTCGCATCCGCGGTAGGGATTCACCGTCCAGGGGAACGGCACGCGGTCGGAAGTGCATCGGTTGATCAGCGATTTCGCGGGCAGCAGGTAGTACTCCGTCTGCCGCTTCTCGTCCACCAAGGGGGAGGAGGCTGCGAGGCGGGCGATGCCGCCAACCGGGTTTGTGGCGTCCCCTCTCAGGCACGCGGCCTGAGGGGGCGTGGGGACGCCTTCCGTTGGGGGCTGGCCGTCCCTGGGGTCAGGGAAAAGTGAGGGGCTTTTCGCCACCATCCTCCGGCGTCGCCCCCCGCCATTAGCAGGGGAGAACGCTGAAAGACGGGGACGAAGAGTGTGTGAAGTGGCCAAAGCCCGCCTCGCGATGCACAGAGTATTTCGCTTTTGCTTCGCCATGTCAACACTTATCTTTCGCCTTTTGTTTCCCTGTTGCGCCTCACGCCTACCCGCGCGCCCACGGGCCGCCACCTGCACGGTGTGTGTCGTATACTGTCTCCCGCCCTCCCAGGCCCAGCCGTGCCCAAAGAGATCAGCATCCTCGTGCTTGAAAACGATCCCGGATCGCAGAACGCGATCCAGGTGATGATGGACGGCGAGGGCTGGCGCATGAAGATTGTGGACGACGCCGGCGTCGCCCTGAAAGAGCTGGCCCAGGGTTCCTGGGCGTTGGTGATCGCCAGTCTTTCGCTGGTTGATTTCGCCTCCCCGCTCTTCCAGATCCTGAAGGAACTGGCGCAAGCCGCCCCGGTGGAAGAAGGCAAGTCCCGCGTGCGCGTGCTGTTCGTGGTGCCGGCCGCAATCGCCCCGCAGGCCATCCCGGTTCTGGAGGGCGCGAAGCTCCCGTTCGCCATGAAGCCCTACGAGTTCAACAATTTTCTGGAAAGGGTGAACGACCTGCTGCTCCAGGCGCAGTTCCTCTCCAAAACAGCCCGGGAGCGCGGCTTTGCGTTCGAGCAGCGCAGCCGCCCAAAATCAGGCAAGGGGAAAAAAGCGGCGGCCGCGAATTCCATGTTTGCCTCGCGGGATGAGTACTACTACACGGAAGAAGAACTCGCTGAGTACGAACGCGAGCAGAAAGAAAGCGAAAAGAAGAGCAAGCTGACCAAGCGCCCGCTGTAACGAACCGCGAGATCCAACCTGGATTTCAGTACGTTTTTGCCAGACCCGCCCGGCGGAATTCCTCAAACAGAGCGATGCAATCATTGGCGAGCAGGCCGCCTTCCACCGCGAGGGGGCTGCCGCCCATGCGCGCCAGCTCGCGCGCCGGGACGCGCAGCTCGGAAAAGCCCGCGGCTGCGGCATCGGCGATGGATGCGCCGTAGATCACGCAGTCCATCTTCGCCCAGTGAATCGCGGAGAGGCACATGGGGCATGGCTCGCAGGTGGTGTAGAGCGTGCATCCGGAGAGGTCAATCGTGGCGAGCGCGCGGGAGGCGGCGCGGATGTTGTTCACTTCCGCGTGCGCGGTGGGATCCACGTCGCGCCACACGGTGTTGTGCGCCGCGGCCACCACCGCTCCCGCGCGGACAATCACAGAGCCAAACGGAGACTGTCCGGCGGCGATCGCCTCGCGGGCCGCAGCGATCGCCAAGCGGAGAAAATCCTCGCGGGTCACGCGGATTCCCTCAAGGAGGATGCGTCGTCCGGGCCGGCAGACGGATTCCAGCGGCGCACCTCGCTGCGGTCCGGCGTGGCGGCCAGCATCTCGCCAATCGTGCGGCGCAGCGTGGGGTGCCGCAGTCCCGGCGCGATTTCGCGCAGCGGCACGAGCACAAAGCGCCGCTCGGCGATGCGCGGGTGCGGGATTTCCAGTTCGGGCAGGCTCACCACGTTCAGGCCGTAGAGGAGAATATCAATGTCCAGGGTCCGCGGCCCGTTGCGCACCGTCTTCCGCCGGCCCAGGGCGCGCTCCACCTGCTGCGTGGCACGCAGCAGTTGCCGCGGCATAAAGGTGGTGACGCCCTCGACCACACAATTCAGGAACCAGTGCTGCGGCGCGAACCCGATCGGCTCGGTGGCGTAGAACGAAGAACGCCGCACGATCTCGATGCCCAGCGCGGCCAGCGCGGCCAGCGCTCGTTCGATATGCGCGGCGCGGTCGCCCAGGTTCGATCCCAGACCCAGGTAGATCGTTTTCGGCATTTAGAACAGTTTTGGCTGGCGGCGCGCGTCTTCCACGCCCAGATGTTTGTAGGCCAGCGCGGTGGCTACGCGGCCGCGCGGCGTGCGGTCGAGCATGCCGAGCTGCATCAGGTAGGGCTCGCAGATTTCCTCGATGGCGTCCTCTTCCTCGCTCAGCGTGGCGGCGAGCGTGCCCAGGCCCACCGGGCCGCCCGAATATTTCTCCACCAGCGCGCGGAGCAGGCTGCGGTCCACCTCGTCCAGTCCCTGTTCGTCCACGCCCAGCAGGGCCAGCGACTCCCGCGCCACCTCGCGCGAGATGTGTCCCGTTGCCCGCACCTGCGCGAAATCGCGCACGCGCCGCAGCAGGCGGTTGCCCACGCGCGGCGTGCCGCGGCTGCGGCGGGCGATTTCTTCCGCGCCATCCTGGTCGATGCCGATGCCCAGGATTTTCGCGGAGCGCAGCACGATCTTCACCAGGTCCTCCGGCGTGTAGAACTCCAGCCGGTGCACGATGCCGAAGCGCGAGCGCAGCGGCGCCGTCAGCAGCCCCGCGCGCGTGGTGGCGCCCACCAGCGTAAAGCGGTTCAGCCGGTAGGGATGGATGCGCGCGCCCGGCCCCTGGCCGATCACCAGGTCAATCTGAAAATCCTCCATCGCCGGATAAAGGATCTCTTCGATCTCCGGCATCAGCCGGTGAATCTCGTCCAAGAAGAGCAGTTCGCCCGGTTCGAGCGCGGTCAGCACGGCGGTAAGGTCGCCTTTGCGCTCGAGCAGCGGCCCGGAGCTCGTCTTGATGGGAGCGCCCATCTCGTTGGCCAGGATTTGCGCGAGCGTGGTTTTGCCGAGGCCGGGCGGCCCGTAGAGCAGCACGTGGTCGAGCGCCTCGCCGCGGCTCTTCGCCGCTTCAATGGTGATGGACAGCAATTCCTTCACGCGCGGCTGGCCGATGAATTCCGTCAGCCGCTTCGGGCGGACGCTGGCCTCGATGCGCGCGTCTTCCGGTGTGGTCGCGCCGGAGACGACTCTTTCGATGGCTTTCGGCATGGCTTTCAGCTTAGCCGGCGCGCGCCCGGGATCCCCGGCGCGCGCCGCACTCCGTGGATTCTACTGCATCCCGCGGCGGCGTGAAGGCTTTTGGATTGAGAGCGGGCGTTTTGGCCGCTGCCCGGCCGTCACTTCTTCTCGAAAATTCCCAGGCAGCGCTCGGAAACCGTGAGTGCCTCAAAGCGTGTGTCCAGAACGGAGTATTCCTGCTGGTTGGCCAGCCGGAACTCCTCGTAGGCCTCCTGGGATTCCCAGCGGTCCCAGGTGATGTAGCGATTCGCTTCGCCGGCCAGCAGCGTGGTGCCGTGATAGGCGGGACTCGGGCGGAAAAACTCCGCCCACGCGCCAGACGCGGAGTATTGCTTCTCGAATTCTTCCTTGCACTCCTCGCGCACCTCAAATTCCCAGAGGATTTCGATCATGGCAGCGCCTCCGGGGAGAACATCATTCCTTCGCTCCACGGCGACCGCCCGCCGGCGGGCTCAGTTGCTGCAGGGCGGCGCGCAGCGCCGTGTCGAAGCCTGCCGGCGCTGCGCCCTTCCGCATGGTCTCCACGGCGCGCTCGGCCTCGCGGCGGTCGTAGCCCAGATTCTGCAGCGCCGAGAAGAGGTCCTCTTCGAGCTGCGAGCGGGCCATGCGCGGTTCCGCGGTCACGGATTCCGCCGCGGCGAATTTGTCGCGCAGCTCGACGATAATGCGCTCCGCTGTCTTGCGGCCCACGCCCTTGATGCGCGTGAGTCCTTCCACGTCGCCGCGCCGCACCGCCGGAATGATTTCGTCCGCGCTCATGCCGGAAAGAATCCGCAGCGCAATGGCCGGCCCCAGACCGCTTACGGAGAGCAGCAGCTCGAACAGATGTTTTTCGCGCGCGCTCAGAAAGCCGAAGAGGGAAATCTGGTCTTCACGCACGTGCGTGTGGATGAGCAGCGTCACCTGTTCGTGCAGCGCGCCCAGCGCCGCGAACGTGGAGAGCGGAATGCGTACTTCGTAGCCGACGCCTCCCGCGTCCAGGATCACCTGGCCGGGGCGCTTTTCCAGCAGAGCGCCGCGCAGAAGCCCGATCATTTCCCGGTGATTATTCGCGAGGAGCGAGGGAGTGTCAACGCGAGCCGCACGCGCCGTGCTACGCCAGAAGCTTTACCGGAAGGTTTGCAACGGCATCCGATCTGTCAAACTCATCGAGCGCGCCTGTTATAATATATAACGTATATATATGTAGAGTACTCTTACAAACCTCGCCGAAAGGCCTGCTGCAAGGCGGAGCCAGGCGCGTGAGGGCGCCGCCCTTGGCATGGAAAGAGATATCCCTGAATCGCGCTGAAGTTAACGAAAGGTAAGAAAGCCGGCTCGCGTAGCAGAGTTTTGTCCCATTTGCGGACTACCGTTCGCCATGTTTCACGCGTCCCGAAAACGAACAGGGTACATTTTGGCCGCATTTTTGGCCTTCTTTTTACAAGAACCCGTGAAACAAAATCGCGGCTCGCCTCGTCTGAATGAATGTAGGTTCACTGCAACGCGCGGGGGAAAGGTCCTCCCCGGTAACCAACCGCAGCGTTCCAGTACGTTGATTCCTGGAAAGGAAAGAGGAGGAAGCCATGGGTGTCTCTAGACGAAACGTTGTGGTAGCCATCGCTCTGTTGGCCGCGTTGGCGCTGGCCTTGCCGGTGCTCGCGCGTCCCTCGCGAACCAACCTCACGCTCACGGATACTTGCCAACTCGCCGGCACCAAACTGCCGCCGGGTGAATACGTGATGCTCGTGGACGGAAACACAGTGACCGTTCTGCGCAACAACAAGGTGGTTGTCACTGCAACCGGGGAATGGAAAAAGGCCGACTCCAAGTTCCGCGACAGCGGATTTGCCTGCAACGCGGAAGGCCACGTAGTGCAGATACGCCTGGAAGGCCGGGATTCCTATCTCGCGATCGGTTAGTTCCGATCCCTGATTTGCCCGGGCCTCAAGCGAAGTGAGGGCGGCGCCTTGCTCCCGCCGCCCTCGCTCTATTTTTCGCGAAGGCCGCGCGGCATTTCTTCATTCCTTTATTCCGCCGCCGGCGGTTCAAAACGTCCCGTCAGGTAACTCCGTCCCACCATCGCCACAAAACGGTACACGGTTTCCTCGCGCGCGGAAAACGGCCCCTGCCGGTATCCCGCGGAACTCACCCCGCGCTGCACGGACTCGCACGCGCGCCAGTCCTGCCGGTTGGTCACGTCCCAGAACTCCACGGCGTAGTCCGGCGAAAAGCCCTCGCGCGCGATCACGTCCGGAGGGAACAGCCAGTTGCATTCCACGCGCGTGCGGTCCGCCGCCAGCGGTTCCAGGCGATGGGTCAGCACGTAATCCGGATGCGGGCTGATCAGCAAGTTCGGAAACAGCCCGTAGTAGAACACCTGCCGGCGCTGCTTTTCGCTCAGGCCGGGCAGATACTCTCCGCGCATTGACCCGTCCATGGACATGGTCTGCGCGTCATCCGCCAGCTCCATGGAGCCGCCGATCCACGCGGCGTTTTGCGGAGGATTCATCCCGCTGTCCGGCGGGCTCACGCGGCAAAGCTGCGGGTGAATCTGCGGGCAGTGGTAGCACTCGTGATAATTCTCGGTAAGGATTTTCCAGTTGGAAGCGACTTCGTAGCTGGAGTGCGCGGCCACGCGAAGGCCGCCGGGCGCGTGCGCGGCCAGCAGGCGTGATAGGTCCCCGGTCCAATGGGCCAAAGGCGGCGCCTGGCCATTCGCGTTCACAAACACCCAGCCCATCCACGTTTCCGTGCGCACCGGCACCAGGCCGCTGCCCCCGGGATCGAAGCAAGGCACGTCGCCGAAGCGCGCCGCCGCCTTCAGGCTTCCGTCCAGCTCATACACCCAGCCGTGATACGGGCAGCGGATCGCGCGCGCGTTCGCGCATGCGCCCGGCTCCAGCAATTCGTGGCCGCGATGCCGGCATACGTTGAAGAAGGCGTGCAGCCTCCCATCCGCATCGCGCGACAGCAAAATCCCGTCGCGCCCCAGCCGCACCGCCCGGTAATCACCCGGACGCCCGGCATCTTCTTCGCGGCCCAGGCACACCCAGCCGCCCTCGAAGAAATGTTCCATTTCCCAGCCGAACACCTCGCCCGAGGTGTAGGCCGCGCCGGGAAGCGTAAAGCTTTCGCCAAAAGCGGCGGTCGAACGCGCCACCGCGTCCAGTGCGATCGGGGCAGGGTTGGAGACAATGCTAGCCATAGCACTGCGATTTTATCGTGAGGCCGCCTCCGCCACAACAGGGGGCATATGGGTCCGCCTGTATCACCGCGGCCCGATCCAGATGGATGGTTGGGGCGGACCTATGTGTCCGCCCTCCGTCCAGCGTGGGTGCAATTCAGCCGCCGCGTTCATGGAGCAACGCAATCACCTGTTTGTGCTTCTTCGTGGCGGCCAGGCTGGAGGGAGTCTGCCCGGTTTCGTTCTTCGCATTGGCTTTGCCGCCCGCGTCCAGCAGCAGCCGCACCAGCGGCAGGTTGCCGTGCAGCGCCGCGGCGTGCAGCGGAGTCCAGCCGCCGTGCTGCGTAACGTTCACGTCTGCGCCGCGAGCTACCAACGCGCGCGAAATCTCCAGCGCCACCTGCGGCTGGCGGCACGCCACCGCGGAATGCAGCGGCCGCATACCGGATGGATTCTGCGAGACCTCGTTCACGGGGGCGCCGCGCTCGAGCAGCAGCTCCACCACGGGAATCCTGCCGAAAAACGCGGCCAGGTGGAGCGGGGTAAAGCCGTCGTGGGAGATCGCCCCGATCAGGCCGGCGTCTTCCTTCAGCCATTCCTCCACCTTCGCGCGCACGCCCGCTGCGGAAGCCTCGAAAATGTCGAGAGGCACGTCGCGCTCGAGCAGCAGATCGCGCACCTCGTCTTTCCCGTAGTAGATGGAAAGAAGCACGGCGGATTCTCCTGAATCCGTCCGGGCCATGGCGAGCTCCGGATTGGCATCCAGCATCTGGCGCGCCAGGGAGGCGTTTCCTTCTTTCACCGCCGCCAGAAAATCTGCTTCGCTGGCCACGAAACCTCCCCTATGGAGTGCGGGAGCTTGCTCCCGCTCTTCTTCGCCGAAGCTCGCTTCGGCGTCTTCTCCGCGCTCCTGAGCTGCGGGCCGAGGCAACGCGGCGCCGAAGGCCGCCTCACGGCGCAGGTTCGGCTCGCCGTGTCACTATTCGCAAGACTCGCAAAACTGATGATGAGCCCGGCGGTTGCTCCTCGTACCGCCGAAGCACTGACTCCAATCGGATCAACTGCCGCGATTGCGATCGTCCGCCGTAATCCAGGGGATGGCTTCCGCCGGCAGTGGAGGCAGCCCGTAGCGTTTTCGCGAGGCCACCAGATCGTGCACCTGACTGCGCGTAAGGAGCTTCGCGCCGCCCGCCAGCTCGGCCACCAGAGTCACTCGCGCGCAGTGCTCCACAATCTCCATCCGCTCAACCGCTGTGCGCAGATTCTCGCCGTACGTCACCACTCCGTGATTTGCCAGCAGCACCGCATTCGCCCGCGTCACATACGGCGCCAGCGAGTCCGGCAGTTCGGGCGTCCCCGGCGTACCGTAGGGCGCCACCGGCACCGCGCCAAGCAGCAGGGCCGCCTCGCACAGTCCTGCGGTGTCCAGCGCCCGCCCGGCCGTCGCGAATCCCGTGGCTACGGGCGGATGCGCGTGGCACACCGCGCGCACGTCGGGCCGCAATAGGTAAATCCGCAGGTGCATCAGTATTTCGGACGAAGCGGAGCACGCGGGACGGCGGCGGCGTGTCGCCCGCGCGCCATTTTCCGCGGGCGTCCCGTCCGCGCAGAGCAGCACCATGTCTCCCGGCGCCAGCCCGCCCTTCGCCGCGCCGGAAGGTGTGGCCAGGATGCGCCCATCATCGAGGCGGATGGAGAGGTTTCCAGCCGCCGCGGGAATGAACCCCAGCTCACGCAGAGCGCGGCCTGCGGCGCAAATCTCACGCCGGCTGCGCAGTTCCATTCTCGAGCTTGAACCCATGGGTCTCCGGCCGCGAAGAGGTTACGCGGACTTATGATGCCGTGGGATCCCTATGGCACGGGAGACGACTCCCCCGATTGCCTTCGATCCTTAACTACAGCCCGAAAAAGCCGCAGGCGTCGCCTGCGTTATAAGTGCAGTAACCCCGGGCGTCGCAGTCCGAAACTGCGCCGCCTAGGCGTAAATCCCGCGCAGCTTCAGCGCCCGCGCCACCCGGTCAATCGCTACCATGTATGCGGCGATCCGGTTGTTCACCTGGTGGGTTTCCGCGTAGCGCACGACTGCGTCGAAGCTGCGATCCATCACATCCTGCAAACGCTCGTTTACCTCGCTCTCGCGCCAGAAGAATCCCTGGCGGTCCTGCACCCACTCGAAGTAGCTCACCGTGACGCCCCCGGCGTTGCCGAGGATGTCGGGAATCACGAATACGCCCTTGCCGTCGAGGATGGAGTCAGCCTGCGATGTGGTCGGTCCGTTGGCGCCCTCGATCAGGATGCTCGCCTGCACGTCCTGAGCATTCTCGCTGGTGATTTGGTTCTCCGTGGCCGCGGGCACCAGCACGTCGCAAGGCTGGAAAATCACGCCGTGCGCGGACATCCTGGCCCCGCCGCCCGGGAACTCGTTCAGGGGCTTTTTTTCTCCATGCACCCACTGGATCACCTTGGGGATGTCGAATCCGTTCTCGTTGTAGAGCGCTCCGGAGATGTCTGCGAGGCCGACGATGGTGTACCCGGCTTCGTGCATCAGTTTGGCCGCGTAGGTGCCTACGTTGCCGAAGCCCTGAATCACCACGCGCGTGTCCTGGATCTTGCGTCCCACTTTAGCGAGCGCGCGGTTGGTCACCATCAGCAGCCCGCGTCCGGTGGCTTCCTTGCGGCCGAGCGATCCGCCCAGGTCGAGCGGCTTGCCGGTGACCACCGCCGTGGTGGCCTGCCGCGTGTGCATGGAAAATGTGTCCATCACCCACGCCATGGTCTGTTCGTTCGTGCCCATGTCCGGCGCCGGAACGTCGCGCTCCGGCCCCAGCCACTCAGAAAGCTCCGCCGTGTACCGCCGCGTGATGCGTTCCAGCACGCTCAGAGACAGCTTGGTTGGATCGCAAATCACTCCGCCCTTCGCCCCGCCAAACGGAATGTCCACCACCGCGCACTTCCAGGTCATCCAGGCGGCCAGGGCGCGTACTTCCTCGAGCGTCACATCCGGGGAGAACCGGATGCCGCCCTTCCCAGGGCCCCGTATCGTGGAGTGCAGCACCCGGTAACCGCGGAACACTTCCAGTTTGCCGTTGTCGAGCGCCGCGGGAATGTAGAGGGTGATTTCCTTGCTCGGGTACTTCAGGTACTTGTGCAGGCCTTCTTCCAGGCCGAGTTTCTTCGCCGCCAGCTCAAAGCGCGCCTCGGCGGACTCGTAAACATTCAACTCGTTCTGAACGGTGATGACGCTCATGGCAGGCTCCACGCGGCTGCGCCGGACTCCGGCCCCCGCCGAACGGTCCCCCAGACTCACGGGACGGGGCACGGACCAATTCAATTCGGGCGGCGGGGGGCAAATATACGCCCCCTGTATCGCCCGCGCAAGGCGCAGCCACGCGATCCGCTGAATCCCGGCCAATGACTGTGCACGGCTAGTTACAAGCCCAACGTCTAGAACCTTGACATGCAGTTCTCATTATGAGAACCTGCCGTCAATGCGGATCATCAAGCGGGGCGCTTTGGTGGCCTTCTGGCAGCGGCACCCGGACGCGCAAGCCAGCCTCGAGTCTTGGTACGGCGTGATACGCAGGGCCGCTTGGAAATCCCCGGCGGAGATGAAGCAGGTCTATGGGAATGCCGATTTGGTTGGACGGCGGACGGTCTTCAATATCGCCGGCAACAAGTACCGGCTAATCGCCCGCGTGAACTACCAAACACAACGAGTCTTTGTTTTGTACCTGCTGACACACTCCGAGTACGACAAAGGAGCATGGAGACAATGACGGGAATCGCCGTGCACCTGGATGAGAAGACTTACGGGCAACTGCTGCGCCGCACGCTTCCTCGCGTGATTCGTACCGAGGAGGAATGCGCGCGCCTGACGGATGAATTGATTCGTTTGGATGAGCGAGGGAACGTTACCCGGGAGGAAAAGGAACTGGCCGAATTGCTGACCATGCTGATTGAGGAATATGAGGAGCGCCGCTATCCGATCCCGGAAGCCAGCCCCCGGCAAACCCTGCAGCATTTGATGGAAGCGCGCAATCTGAAGCAGAAGGATCTCTGGAAGCTCTTTGGCTCCAAAGGCACTGCTTCAGACGTATTGCACGGCAAGCGCGCCGTCAGCAAGGCACAAGCGAAGAGACTCGCAGAGTTTTTTCACGTGAGTGCCGCGCTGTTTATCTAGCACTCCCCAAAGACTGCCGGAAACCGCTCCGTTCTCCGGCGCGTCCATAGCTCACCAGGGAGATTGTGAGCCGCAGCGCCGCAGATCCCCATCTGCATTGCGCTCCGGGCCCTGACGGCGTCGCGGTTCCCCACCGCCGCTTCTCGGAGGTCAAACTGAGAGGAGAATTCTCCATGAAGCGAGCATACCTGCTCGTCGGTTTGCTGGTGTTGTGTCCGTTTTCTGCGCCCGCGCAGGACACGTTCCACGGCAATGTGGCGCGCACCGGCGTATACGCCTCGTCTGGACCGGCCCAGCTTGGCGGCGTGAAGTGGACGTTCAAGACCGGCGGGCCCATCGTCGGCTCACCCTCCGTCGCCGGCGGCATCGTGTACATCGGCAGCTTCGACGGGAACCTCTACGCGGTGGACCAGGAAACCGGAAAAGAGAAATGGAAGTTCGAGATGCCGCGGCAAGTGGCCTCAACGCCCGCCATCGCCGACGGCGTGCTCTACCTGCGCGGCTACGACGCGGTGCTGTATGCGCTCGACGCCGCCACCGGCGCCGTCAAATGGCGCTTCATCACCGAATTCGAGCGCCGCTTCCAGGGCAACCGCCTGCACGGCTATCCGCCGGGCTATCAGACCATTCCCGACTCGTGGGACTTGTATCTCTCTTCGCCCGCCGTCTCGGATGGCCGCGTTTATTTCGGCAGCGGCGATGGGGGCGTCTACGCGGTGGACGCGAAGACCGGCCTGCTGATCTGGAAATTCTCTACCGGCGACGTGGTGCACGCTTCGCCCGCGGTGGTAAACGGCGTCGTCTACATCGGCAGTTGGGATAGCTATTTCTATGCCCTCGACGCTGATACCGGACAGGAAAAGTGGCGCTTTCACGCCGGCGAGGATTCCTTCGTCCACAATCAGGTCGGATTCCAGTCGTCCGCCGCCGTTGTGGACGGCGTGGTTTACACGGGCTGCCGCGACGGCCACTTCTACGCCTTGGACGCCGCCACCGGCCGCAAAAAATGGGACTACATGACCAACCAGTCGTGGGTGAATGCCACGCCCGCCGTGCGCGACGGCCTCATCTACAGCGGCACGTCCGACAGCGGCCGCTTCTTCGCTCTCGATGCGAAGACCGGCCGGCTGCGCTTCAACTTCGAAGCGAAGGCGCAGGTGTTCTCCTCGCCCGCCCTGGCCGGCAACCTCGCCTATTTCGGCGCCGCCAACGGCAGGCTCTATGCCGTTGACGCGAAAACCGGCAAGGAAACGTGGGTCTTCCAGACCGAAGCGTCGAAAGAAGATCGCATGAAAGTGCTGAAGCCCGACGGCAGCTTCGACGCGCCAAAAACCTATGGAACCTACTTCCACGACTACCAGGACATGATCCTGGCCTTCGAGCGCATCTTCTCCGTCGGGGCCATCTGGTCGTCGCCGGTCGTGGACCGCGGCGTCGTCTATTTCGGCAGCACAGACGGCAATCTGTACGCCTTGCAGTAACTCAGTGGGACAGGCTTCAGCCTGTCCCGTTTTCGCGCAGCCAAAAGCGCGATGAACGCCGGCTGCCCTTTGATTTCGTTCAGGATTTTCGAGAAGCCCGCGCCACAAGACCGTGGCGGGGTTCTACGCCGGCCGCCGTTCCACAAACTCTTCCAGCAGCAGCCGGCTAAGCCTCGTGGCGTCGTGGCGCACCACGTTTCCCTCTTCCACCAGATGGTCGAAGACGCAGCGCACGCCGATCTTTTGCAGTTCAGCGAGGTTCACGCGCACGGGCGCGGCGCCCTGCTTGCCGTAGCGCTTCAGCAATTTCGGCGAAATCTCCTGGTTGTTCAGCACCGCCCAGTCGAAGATGCTCCCTCCCGCGTGCTCGTGGATCGCGCGCACGTGGTCGGTGGCGCTGTACCCGTCCGTCTCGCCCGGCTGCGTCATGATGTTCGCGATGTACACGCACGTGGCGCGCGCCTTGCGGATCGCGTCTGCCACGCCCGCCACCAGCAGGTTGGGAATGATGCTGGTATAGAGCGAGCCGGGACCCAGCAGGATCAGGTCCGCCTTGCGAATCGCCTCGAGCGCCCCGGCCAGCGGCTGCACGTGCCGCGGCTCCAGCCGCACGCGCCGGATGCGCACCCGCGAACGGCTGATCCGCGTTTCTCCCGAGATCACGCGCCCGTCCGCCAGTTCCGCCTTCAGCGTCACCATCTGCGTCGTGGCCGGAAAAATCCGCCCGCGGATCGCCAGCACTTCGCTGCACAGGCGCACCGCTTCGGGAAAATCGCCGGTTACCTTGGTGAGCGCGGCCAGAAACAAATTGCCGAAGCTGTGGCCCTTCAGGCTTCCCGCGGACTGGAAGCGGTACTGGAACAGCCGGCTCAGCAGCGCCTCATCCTGCGAGAGCGCCACCATGCAGTTCCGCAGGTCGCCCGGAGGCAGGATGCGATACTCGCGCCGCAGGCGGCCGGAGCTGCCGCCGTCGTCGCTCACTGTCACAATCGCCGCCAGGTCCGCGATTGGCCCGGTCGGCTCGCCCGCCGCGCCGGCCGTTCGCGGCACCGGAGCGTATTCCTTCAACCCCCGCAGCAGCGTCGAGAGTCCGGTCCCGCCTCCCAGCGCCACAATCCGCACGGTCCCCGAGCGTCGGGCAAACGGAGCGTTTTTGCGAGTGGCAGGCGGCATCGCGGTCAGGCCGGCCTTTCGCCGGTTTGGAAAAATCGCAGGGCTCGTTGCCCCGCGCTGCACTCCGCCGTCCACGGCCGGGAATTCATGCGCAACAGGGCCGTCTAGCCGAGCGGCCCGTCGCGCTCCGGATAGAGCAGCTCGGTGAAGCGGGGATCTTCCAGCAGGTAGGCGAAGTCTTCGTCGTTGCGCGCGTGGTAGCGATTCTCCGGGCGCAGCTCGATGGCCAGCTTCAGGTGCGTCATCGCAGACTCGACCTCGCCCGTCAGCGAATCGAGCGCGGCCAGCGCGTAAATCACGTAGTCGGCTTTCGGCGCGATCTTGCGCGCGCGGTCGAGCGCCTGGCGGCTGTCTTCCCAGCGTCCCAGGTTCATCATGGCCACGCCGTGGTGGTAGTGCTCCTCGGCGGTGCGCGGCGCGGTTTCCAGGGCTTTAGACATGCGCCGCTCGCAAATCCGCACATGCATCTGGGCGCGGTCCACCAGTTCCCGGCTGGGACCTTCCATCACCTTTTCAAAGGACTGTTTCGCTTTGGGGAATTTTTGCTCGTGGAAATGCCCCATCGCTTCTTCGTAAGACTTCTGCTGTTCTTGAAGGCGAGGGTCGATCATTTCTTTCTCCCGGCGGAGCGTCCCGGAGCCAGCGGTGATCCCTTTTCGTTTCAATGTGTTAGAAGGAAGTGACGCTGTACCCCGACCCGTTGCGGCGCGGCGCTTGCCGGCTTTGGTCATCTTGGTCAGCGCCGGATGGTAGCAAAGCCGCCCGAGCGAGTCAACGCGGCCCCCTTGGCACAACCTGCGATCATCTGCGATGGCCAACCGCGCGCAAATGACGGCGCGAGTTGCTCCCGAATCCCCCTCGCCCTCACGCCCGCGATTTTTGCCTCGCCGGCCGCCATTTCCATTTTGGCAGGGGGACGTAACACCTGTGTAACCTCAGACTCGCGCCATCGGCCCGCGTGTGCTATAAGAGGACGCTCAGTCTGGTTGGGGAATCCGTGTCTTTTATCAACTTTCCCGCGCGCGAAATCAACTGCAAGCTCGTCTACTATGGCCCCGGCCTGGGGGGCAAGACGGCGAATTTGCAATGGATTTACGAAAACACGGGCCAGCAGCAAAAGGGCAAGATGATCTCCCTCGCCACGGAGACAGACCGTACTCTGTTCTTCGACTTCCTGCCCATCGATCTCGGCACCGTCCGCGGCTTCAAGACGCGCTTCCATCTCTACACCGTTCCCGGCCAGGTGTTCTATGAAGCCAGCCGCAAGCTGATCCTCAAGGGCGCAGACGGCGTCGTCTTCGTCGCAGACTCGCAGGAAGAGCGCCTCGACGCCAACTTTGAAACGCTCGAGAACCTGCGCGAGCACCTGAAGGAGCACGGCCTCCCATTCGACACGATCCCCTACGTCTTGCAGCTCAACAAACGCGATCTGCCCAATGCCCTGCCCGTCGAGGAATTGAAGAAGCAGCTTCAGGCCAAGGGCGAGCCGGTCGTGGAAGGAATTGCCGTGCAAGGCATCGGCATCTTCGAAACCCTCAGGGAAGTCGCCAAGCTCGTCCTCACGGAACTCAAGAAAGGCGCGTAAGCGCAGTTGCACAGGCTTCAGCCTGTGCGCCAATCCCAGGCCGTCACCCACAATCACGCCTGGTTACGGGGAGACTCTAAAAGTCACCTCAATGGGAGTTTGAAATTCAGTCGGCTTCCCCTGGCGTCTCTACTTGAAACTCGCCAGCGCCGCCGCCTCGTCGTCGTAGCACGTGATCGCGCGCGAGAGTTGCGTCACTTCAAACACTTCCCGCACCCGGCCCGGCGGCACCACCAGCCGCATCGAGCCCCCGCTGCACCCCATGCTCACAAAGCTGCGCACCAGCGTCGCCAGTCCGGAGCTGTCCACCTGTGCCAGCCCCGTCAGATTGGCCAGCAGCTTGCGCGTTCCCCCGCTCAACTCTTTGCGCAGGGCTTCGTTCAGGCGGTCGGCCTCGCCGCCCAAGGTCGCGCGTCCCTTCAGGTCCAGGACCACCACGTCGCCCGCGGTCCGTCTTTCAATTGTGAGCGCCATTCGCCTCTTCCTCAGTGGAACACGTTTGCCACCATCGGCAGGGCCTTGGCCAGATGGTGGCGAATTATAGCGCCGGAAGCGCCCCGCGGAGTAGAAAAAGCAGCAAGTGCCGCCAGGGCCTTGCTCCTGTTGCTTGACACGCTTCGCCCACGCCTCTAGCGTGCCACCGTGAGAGATCCGCAACAGGTGCTCGCGCTGCATCGCTGGGACGTCACCCCGGCCGAAGCGCGCGCTCTCCAGCTCGAGTGGCGCGCTCGCCTCGAACGCCGCAACCGCCTGGGCCGCATCCGCCGCGTAGCCGGCGCCGACGTGGCCTTCGATCGTCCCCTGCACAGTGCCGTCGCCGGCCAACCCGCCTGGAAGAACGGCGAGGCCGTCGCCGGTGTCGTCGTCTTTTCCTACCCGGATTGGCGCGAACTCGACCGTGCCTCGGCGCGCTGCCCGGTCACTTTCCCCTACGTGCCCGGCCTGCTCAGCTTCCGCGAGATTCCCGCCATCCTCGCCGCCCTCGCCCGCTTGCGCGAGCAGCCCGATCTAATCTTCTGCGACGCGCAGGGCTACGCGCACCCGCGCCGCTTCGGCCTCGCCTCTCATCTGGGTGTGCTGCTCGATGTGCCCACGATCGGCTGCGCCAAATCGCGCCTGATCGGCCGGCACCGCGAGCCCGGACGCCTTCCCGGCGCCTGGGCGCCGCTCATGGACGCACGCGAACGCATCGGCGCCGTCCTCCGCACCCGCGCCGGCTCGCGCCCCATCTACATTTCCATCGGACATCGCGTCTCCCTCGAACGCGCCGTGGCCCTCACCATCGAAGCCTCGGACGGCCGCCGCATCCCCCTCCCCACGCGCCGCGCCGATCGCTACGTCGCCGAAGCGAAGCGCACTCCTCAATCCCTCTCGTGATACCACTCGCGAAACTCTGCTCGTAAAGAATTCCCCCGCGCCAGCCGAAGTAACCAATTGAGCCGGGAACTTCCGCCGGCCCCTACCGAGGAGCTCGTGCACGTAGACAGCCGCATTGAATCCGGCCTCGAGGAGATGCAGCGCATCCGCGAGTCGCTCGCGCGGCTCGAACGGCGCGACTGGTGGCTGTGGTCGGCGGCCGTAGTCGTCATGCTGCTGCTCACGGTGGCCGTCGTCACCATGTCTTTGCCGGCCCTGATGGCCGACCCCTATTCCTTCTTCCAGTTCCATCTCGAGCAGGCTGTCCGCGGGTTGGTGGGCCTCGTCCTGTTGTTCAACACCTACACGATCTACCAGCAGGTGCTCATCAAAAGGCTCCGCTCGCAGCTCGCTTCCCAAATCGAAATGATGGCCAACCTGCGCCTGCGCGCCAACGAATACCACAAACTCGCCATGGTGGACCCGCTCACCGGCCTCTACAACCGCCGCTTCGCGGAGTTGCGCCTGATGGCGGAAGTGGACCGCTCCAAGCGCTACGGCCGTCCGCTCACCGTGCTGGTGATTGACTTGAACGATTTCAAGCAGATTAACGATAGGCACGGCCACCTGGCCGGCGACGTGGTCCTCAAGGAATTCGGCCAGCGCCTCAGCCGCTCCATCCGCGTCTCCGATCTGGCCGTGCGCATGGGCGGCGACGAATTCCTGGTCCTCCTCCCGGAGTGCCCGGCGGAACACATTCCCAGCCTGCTCACCCGCCTCGCAAATCTGGTGGTCACCTTCCGCGGCACACGGATTCCCGTGAGATTTTCCTCCGGCGTGGCCGGCTTCGAGCCCAACGGGACCCCCGAGCAAATGCTCGAGCGCGCGGACCACGAGCTCTACGCGCATAAGAACCAGCAGAGGATGGCCAGCGGAGCCGCCGCGCCCGCCCGTTAGCCTCGACGTTGACCCACCCCGCCCTCGCAGTTGCGCACCCGCTTCCCGGCCCCCAGGCCCGCCAGCCTCCAACAGCCCCTTTTTTTCAGTTGCCCCCTTCTCTCCCGGGGCGTTCTTAGCTAACCTCACAGCC